>JBKPSD010000058.1:0-16178 GCA_046734935.1 Nitrospirota bacterium | reverse complement strand
GTGAACCGCAAGCGGTCCCAATCACAGGACTCGCCCAGCTGCTTCTGCTGCTCGATGATCGTGTTTCCGGAGGTCGCTTTCCACTGCCAGACCCGTTCGATAAACCGTTCGCGGCCGAGGGCTTCCCTCGAGAGGCCTTCGCTCAAGAGCTGCTTCTCGACGACGTTCTGTGTGGCAATGCCGGCGTGATCCGTGCCCGGGAGCCACAGGGTATTGCGCCCTTGCATGCGTCGCCAGCGGATCAAAATGTCCTGTAACGAATGATTCAGCGCGTGGCCGACGTGCAGTGAGCCTGTGACGTTCGGCGGAGGAATCACGATGCTGTACGGCCGTCCGGGATGTGTCGTCGACGCGTGAAAATACCCCCGTTCGATCCAGGTCCGGGACCAACGGGCTTCGGCGGCTTTGGGATCGTAGGTCTTGTCGAGGCGGAGGCTCATGTTCGGGTGCGAAAAACGCGAGGCATCTTAACACGCGCCCCTGGACCCCTCAAGACAACGCGACACCGCGAGCACGACGCGCCGCAACATCGATGCTCCGTTCCTTGAGAGGGCCGCAGCCTTGTGCTATATCAACGGCACGTTCATTCTTTAGGAGGACACGTTATGGCGACAGGTCGCGACAAGGATCGCAAGACGAGGAAGAAGCATAGGAAGAACGTCACACGGATGAAGGCGCTGGCAAAGGCGCGGCGCGGGAACAAAAAGGGGAAGAAGGGCTAGGCGTTCGTTCTAGGCGGACTCGGTGAGCCTTCGGATTTCGGCCTTGATCGCGTCCTCGACCATGGAAGGGATCATCTTTTGGACGGTGGTCTGAACCTGCTCCTGGGCAACAGCTTGCAGCATCTCCGGGGCTGATCTCTCCGTCTCTGCCGCCGCACACTGCTTGATCTGCTCGCGAACATCCTCTTCCATCGACCGGAGATGTTTACGGACGGCGTCCGGCAGTAACTCCTTTACGGCATCGGCCTGATCGCGCACCATTTGTTCGACCTGTTCCTTAACCATGGGGTTGGCGATTTCAAAGATGCTGTGCCGGATGATCGGTTCAAGCACGGCCATCTCGCTGCTCAATACCTTTGGCAGCGACTGTGTCAGCAAAGGCTCGAGGACTTCTGCCAGCCGTTCTTGGGAAATGACGGCGCCTAATTGAAGGCGGACTTCGGCTTCGACCGCTTTCGTGACGTGGGCTTCGAGCGTCTTGCCCACCATCTCCGGGAGCATTTCTGCGATTTTCTTTTCGGTTTTTCCGGACATGGACTGGAGCAGTTGTCCGAACAACCCTTTCATCGCTTCTTCGGGTTCGGCCGCAGGAGGAGTTGGCGCAGCCGTCGCTGTTCGCTGAAGGGTGATGGGAGCGTCCTTCTTGTCCTGAGCGTCGGCCTGTAAGGGAAACGGAAAGGTGACTTCGGGTTCCTCGTCCGAGGAGCCTTCGATCGCCAGATCATCGTCGGAATCGGTGGCGCTTGTTGTCGGAGGCCAAGAACGCTTCTTTTTCCCGCCGCCCGTCTTTGGTGTGCCCGGACGGTCGAGGTCTTTGATCAAGTCCAGGAGGTTTTCCGACTGAAAAGGTTTTTTGAGAAACGCCTTGACGCCGAGCGATTTTAGATGGGTTTCCTCCAATTTATCGCTGGCTCCGGTGAGGGCAATGATATATGTGTCGCTCAAGTTGTCGAGTTTGTGGACTTCTTTGCAGAATCCGGAAAACGTCATGTTGTCGAGATGGTAGTCGGTGATGATGAGCGAGGGACTCATTTTTCGGGCTGCTTCGAGGGCCGCGGGTCCGTCTTGAAACCCAACGACGTCATAGCCGGCGGGCGCCGAGATCTGTTCGACCATCCGTCGAACCGCCGGACTGCTGTCGATGACAAAGATGGTAGATGGCACTTAAGTCTCCAATTTTACTGAGCTAGTTCGAAGCTAGCAGGGGGGGTATCCTTTGTCAAGAAAACCTCGGATAGATGCGCAGTAGGAATTAGGTTATTCTCCGAAGCGGCAACGGGTTTTCGGTGGCCAAGGAGCGCCATGAGTCAGTCGGTTCGAGTCGTGTTTTTCGACGCCGCGGAAACGCTGTTCCATGTCAACGGCTCGGTGGCGGAGATCTATTTGCGATGTGCCGTACCGTTTGGTTATCAGCCGAAGCCGGACTCCATCACTCTGATCAGGGAAGCGTTCCGCCGGGCGTTTCACGATGCGCCTGCGCCGGTCTTTGCCGCCACCGAGTCCGCTCAGCTCAAACAGAGCGAGCGGCTGTGGTGGTTCGATGTGGTGCACAACGTGTTTTACCGTGTCGGCATGTTCGATCGCTTCGACGAATTCTTCGAACATGTGTTCGGGGTCTTTGGCGATCCCGCTTCCTGGAAACTGTACCCCGAGGTGCCGGCAACGCTCCGCTCACTGCGGAGCCGAGGGCTTGAACTGGGCATCGTCAGCAACTTTGATTCGCGCCTTTTCAACGTGTTGAGAGGGTTGGAAATCGCCGATCTCTTCGACACGGTCACCATTTCCAGTCTGGCCCATGCGGCGAAGCCTTCGCCCAGAATTTTTGAATTGGCGCTGGCGCAGCATGCCGTCGACCCGGGGGAGGCGATGCATGTCGGAGATAGCGTGAGAGACGATGTCGAGGGCGCGACGAAAGCGGGTCTCCATGCGGTCCTCCTCGCGCGCGGAGGAACACCGGTCCCGCCAGGTATTCAAGCCATACACACGCTCGATGAGTTGGTGCCGCTGGTCGCTTCCTAGCGAATCACCTTGAGAATTGAGATCTGAATCTGAGACATGAGGTCGCTGCTCACAGCAGCAGCGGGACCACCTCTTTGGCCCGTCCGGTAAGCGCGATATCGACGATTTCGGATTGGGGTGTCGGATCGGAATTGACCTCGGCCACGAACGCCCCGGCGTTCTTGGCGACTGACGCGAACCCGGCCGCCGGATACACGACGCCAGACGTCCCGATCACGAGCAGCACGTCGCACGATTGAAGAGCAGCCCCGCAGCGTGCAAGATCGCCGGCGGATAACGATTCTCCAAACCATACGATATGCGGCCGGAGCAGTCCGCGGCAGTGGCGGCACGAAGGAAGGATGTGAATAGGTACTTCGTGATTGTCTTCAATCAGGCCGCACACCGTACAGCGCACTTTCCAGATGTTGCCATGAATCTCAGACAATTGTTGTGAGCCTGCCGCCCGGTGCAGTCCATCGACATTCTGGGTAATCAGCCAGAAGCGTGAACAACGCCGCTCGAGTTCCACGACGGCCGCATGGGCCGGATTAGGCGTCTTCGTGGCGATCAATTCACGCCGCCAGTTGTACCATTCCCATACCAAGCGCGGGTCGCGCTCAAACGCTTCCGGCGTTGCGAGATCTTCCGCGCGAAAGTTCCGCCACAGGCCGTCGGAGCCTCGAAACGTCGGCACGCCGCTGTCCGCGGAGATGCCGGCGCCGGTTAGGACCGCCAGCGAACCTGCTGCCGCGATTTTGTCTCTGACGATGGCGAGGTCGGAAGTCGAAGCCATGGCCCTCCCGCAGGTCCGCCTCTGGGTGTCGCCTACGCTGCATGCTATAGTAGGCGCGGCATTCAGGCAACCGAGGCGGATTTCAACAAGGGACCTCCATGAATCAGATTATGATGGTCGGGGCCGGTTCGGTGGGCGGGTATTTCGGCGCCCATCTGGCGAAGCATCATCCGAACGTGTCGTTTCTTTTACGGCAGAAGACTTTGGCCGCGGTGCGCCAGCACGGGCTGCGAGTTCGCAGCGCCTCCGGGACCGTCACCGTGCATCCGCGTGCGGCCGCCGACGCCAAGGAACTTCCGGCGCCGGATCTGATTATCCTCGCCGTCAAGGCCTATGATCTCGCCGAGGTCTTGTCGCAGATCGAGCCGGTCGTCACGGATCGCACGGTCATTCTCACGCTGCAAAATGGGATCGACACCGAGGACCGCATCATCGAGCGGTTTAAACGGGATTGCGTCGTGGGCGGGGTCGCCTTTATCTATTCCAAAATCGTGTCGCCCGGCTTGATCGATCATTATAAGAAGGGAAACGTGGCGATCGGCGAGCTGATGGGCCATGAAAGCGAACGGATCGTGCGGATCCGGGACCTCTTCACGAGCGCCGGCATTCCCTGTCAGCTTTCGAAAGACATCAGGCGAAGCAAGTGGGAGAAGATGTGTTGGAATTGCGTGTTCAATCCTCTGACCGTCTTGATTGACGATAAGGTGTCGCGAGCGCTCGAGCATCCCGAAATGATGCACGTCATCCGGCAGATTGTCGCCGAGATTACCTCGGTATCTGCGGCGGTGAAAGTGCCGTTGCCGTCAGATATGCCCGATCGTGTCGTGAAGTGGACGCAAGAGATTCGGGACATCCATACGTCGATGTACGACGATTGGAAAGCGGGGCGGCCGACCGAAATCCGCAATCTCAACGGCTATATCGTCGAGCAAGGCCGCATGCTGGGCATTCCGACTCCGGTCAATGAGGCGTTGACGGCTATGATCAAGACGATCACTGAGAAGCCGCGATCCGGCCCAGGGATCGTCGCGATCGACGGAGCCGTGGTTCAACCCGTCTCGCTGGACCGGACGGCGATGCGGCAGCTGCCAGATGAACACCAGATCGAGGAGGTCACCTCCCGGATGCCGAGCATGCGAGGTCGCGCGGTCGCGGTGAAGGGTTTGCTGGACATTCCCGCGCTCGAGATCGACGCGGACCATGTCACCTTTCATTCCGCAGACGGCCGATATGCGGCCACTCTCACGCTGGCCCAAGCCAAGGAGTTCGGATTGCTGTTATACGAGTTGGACGGTGAAGCCCTTCCCGCAGGCAAGGGCGGGCCGTTTCGCCTGATCACTCCGGGCCTCGGCGATCTTTGCGCGAACGTGAAGGGGGTCAGCCGGATCGAAGTTCGGAAAGGAACCGGAAAGGACACGAGGCCGTCTGAGCGGCCACCTGAATGCACCGCAGAGAAGCAGCCATCATAGTCTAGCGGATCACCTGAATCGCCCGCCATCGCTCCGATCGATAGCGCCACAGCATGAGCGCCATTCGCAGCGTCCAGTCGGCGATCATCGCCAGCCAAACGTAAAATACCTCCACGTGCAGCCAAACGCCGGTGATGAACGCGATCGGGACACGGACGAGCCACATGCCGATGGTCGTGGCGACCATGATGAAGTGGGTGTCGCCCGCTCCCCGCAGGGAACCCGCCAGGACCATGGTGAGCGCCAAAGGGATCTGAAGCAGTGCGACGATTTTCAAAAACAGCGTGCCGAGGTCGATCACGGATTCGTCGCTCGTAAAGGCCCGGAGCAGGGCGTAGGGAAAAAAGAAGAACACAATGCCCATGAGCGACATGATGGCGAGCGCGAGCCGGTTGGCCTCCCAGTTTTCCAGTTTCGCCCGCGTATACTTTCCGGCGCCGATGCTCTGTCCCACCATCGTGGCGGCGGCAATGGCAAATCCGTACCCCGGAAGGAACGAGAGGGACTCGATTGACAACCCCACCTGATGCGCTGCGTACGCGACTGTTCCGTAGAGGAGGACGATTTTCGTGTACGCGAGAATGCCTGCCTGCTGCATGATGCGCTCGCCGGACACGGGCGCGCCGACTTGCCAGATCGTGCGAAAGAGGTCAAACCTGATATGGGGCGAGCGATGCAAGAGCGGCAAACAACGGATCGTCAGATAGCATGTTCCGGCGGCTTCTGCGATGCCGACCGCGATGGCCGCGCCTTGAACCCCGAGTGCCGGCAGTCCCCAGCGGCCATAAATCAACGGATACGCAATGACGACATGCAGCAGATTTACGCCGATCATGGCATACATGGGTGTTTTAGTGTCGCCCGTGCCTTGCAGGATCGACGACAGTACTTGCAGCAGGACCGTGAAAGGTATGACGAGAAAAATGAGGGTCGAATAGGGGAGTGAGAGGGCAATGACTTCCGGTGCCGCGCCGAGAAGCTGCATGGCAAAGCGGTTCAACAGAAGACCGGCTGCGAGCAGCAAGAGGGACACTGCGATGGAGAGTCCCAGAAAATGCCGGGCTGCCTGACCCGCGTCACGTCGCCGGCGGGCCCCCCATAACTGTGCCACGATCACGTTTGTGCCGACTGACAGCCCCGAGACCAGCGTCGTGGCGATAAAGGCGAGTAGTTGCCCCAGTCCGACTGCCGCAATCGGAATGGCCCCCAGCCCCCCCACCAAAAAGACCGCGACGATGCCTTCCGCACGTTGGAGCAGGCTGCTGACGGTGACCGGGAGTGCCAGCGTCATCACCGAGCGCCGGATCTGGCTGACACCATTGGCCATCAACTCCCATCCTAACAGAAGCCAGCGAGGACGGCCTGGACAAATGCCGGGGGCATCGATTAGGTTCAGCTGCCATGACTGTCGCCCCGGATGACCCTGTGCCGCCCCCCGTTCCATTGTCTAAATCGAAGTATCTTTCCGGCTTGCAATGTCATAAACGTCTCTACCTCGAGATCATGCACCCCGAACTCGGCCAACCGCCCGACCCCTCGACACAAGCGCTGCTCGCAATGGGTACGGAGATCGGGCTTCTCGCCCAACGGTGCTTTCCCGGCGGAGTCCTCGTGCCGCCTGCGCTCCGTCCACGCGACGCAGCCATCGCAGAGACGACCAAGCTGCTTGGAGACGTCCAGGTCCCCGCTATTTTTGAAGGCGCCTTCAAACACGACGGCGTCGTCGTTCGTGTAGACATCCTGGAGCGAGTCTCCGACGCTCAAGCCGCTTCAGCGGCCTGGCGCTTGATCGAAGTAAAATCGTCGACTCGCGTGAAAGACGTCCACCTGGATGATCTTGCGATTCAACGTCATGTCCTCGTGAGTGCCGGTATGGATATCGCCGGTGTCTGCGTCATGCATATCAACACCGGCTATCTGTACAACGGCGGCGAGATCGATCTCGACAAGCTCTTTACCATCGAGGACGTGTCGGCGCTCGTGGCGGCACGGCAGGAAAAACTGCCTGAACAACTGGCGGCCATGAAATCGATGTTGCTCGAGCCCCAGCCTCCCGCCATCGAGCCGGATCAGCGCTGTCACAGCCCCTATGACTGTCCATTTTGGGCTCACTGCACCAAGCATAAGCCGGCCAGATGGATTTACTACCTTCCCGGCCCGAAAAGGACGGTGCAGCAACTGGCCGGGGAGGGAATCACGATCATTGACGACATTCCGCCTGCCGCGAATTTGTCGATCATGCAACGACGGGTCAAGGACAACGTCGAATGGATGTCGACAGACTTGGCCCGCGCTCTGCAATCGGTCGAGTACCCGGTCCATCATCTCGATTTCGAGACGGTAACGCTGGCTGTGCCGAAGTATTCCAGGATGAAGCCGTATCAGTCGATTCCCGTGCAATGGTCGAACCATGTTGAACTGGAATCCGGAGAAATCATTCATCATGAGTTTCTTCACAACGAGGCGACCGAACCCCGCAGACAATGGGCCGAGCGTCTGTTGGAATCGCTGGGAGAACAGGGGACCATCGTCGTGTACTCTTCCTATGAAGAGGCGATGATGAGGCAGGTGGGCGAGGCGTTTCCGGAATTGCGGCGCGCGCTTGCGGCCGTGACGAAACGGTTATGGGATCTCTACCCCGTCATCAAAGAGCACTACTATCACCCGGGGTTTCAGGGGTCCTATTCGATCAAGTCGGTATTACCCGTGATGGTGCCCGAATTAAGCTATCGCGATCTGGTCATTCAAGAAGGCGCACAAGCGGCGAGGGAATACTATCGCATGGTGTTCGTTGAAGAGGACTGGATCGAGCAAGCGAGGATTAGGGCCGCGCTGCTGCAATACTGCGCACGGGATACGTTGGCGATGGTGAAATTACGGCATGCTCTCAAGGAGAAGGCGGCGGCCTCGTCTGATGGCCAGCCCCCTCGTTAGGCTTCAATCGAACGCTGAAGGGTTTATCCCGTTGCCAAGAGTGATCTAAAGGGCTCCGGGTCGAGCGAGCTCTGCTTGGCGGAGAGGGTGGGATTCGAACCCACGGTCGAGTTACCCCGACAGCAGTTTTCGAGACTGCCCGATTCGGCCGCTCTCGCACCTCTCCGTTCGTGAATCTACCGAACCGCCGGCGGGATACTGAGCGGTTGGCCGTGTAGACCGGGGAAGCTTACCGTGATGGAAATATATTTTCAATTAGTTTTCTTTCCATGCCGGTATGCATACGATGGCTCGTGAGATAAGGTCTTAGCATTTTCGGGGCAGCCACAGTGATTCCCTCTCTCGAACCGGAAATGACGTTTCCCTCACTGAGGATGCTGACAAGGGCATCCGCGTCCGTCGTCGCCATAGAGAGAGGGATCGTTGATGTATGGAGTTGTTCCTTGCAGGCAACTCCGGACCTCTTAGGCTCGTGCCGCGCCTGGTTGAGCGAAGACGAACGGGCTCGCGCGGCCCGGTTCGTCCGTCCTGAAGACCAGGTACACTTCGCACTCGCGCATGGTGGCCTAAGGGCCGTGCTTGCCCGCTATCTGGCAGTCGAACCGGCGACGCTCCGGTTTCAGATCGGTCCCACCGGCAAGCCTGCCCTGCTCGAACAAGCGCGTGCGGGCGACCTGCATTTCAATCTCTCTCACTCACATGGGCGGATGCTTGTGGCTGTCGCGCAGGGCCAGGAAGTCGGGATCGACATGGAACAGGTCCGGGAGAATGTCGAAGTCCTGAAACTTGCCGAACGCTTTTACACCGCCGCCGAATACGAATGGATGAAGAGCCTACCCCCCGCGGATCACGCCGTGCAGTTTTACCGTCTATGGGTTGGCAAGGAAGCTTTGCTGAAGGGACAGGGGATCGGAATCCCCTCGCTGAAGCAATGCGGCATCGATATGTCGGCGGCCTCATCACGGGCCGACGTACGGCTCATCCCGGATTCAACGCTGCAGCAGGGATGGACGATCCAGTGGTTGAATTGCGGTGACGGGTGGCAAGGAGCCGTGTCGGCGTTCGGCGGCGACTGGTCGATTCGAGTGCTTGACGGCCAGGACATCTGAGCCCATCACGACCTCTGCAGTCCGGGCGTTCTGAGCTCCCTGAAAAATTGCGTCAACATCCGTTGACTGTGGTCGGCAAGCGTTCCCTCGATGACGTCGATCCGGTGGTTCAACCGTGGGTCGCGCGCGAAGTCGAGCACGGATCCACAGGCGCCGGCTTTCGGATCTCTTGCCCCGAAGACCAGCCGGGGAATGCGCGCGAGTATGATGGCGCCGAGGCACATCGCGCAGGGTTCGAGGGTCACGAACAACGTCGTGTCGATCAATCTCCACCCGCCGAGCGCCTTGGCGGCCTCTCGAATGACGATCATTTCTGCATGCGCCGTTGGATCCTGCCAGGTCTCCCGGTGGTTATGGGATCGGGCGATGATCTTTTTCTCATGCACGAGCACTGCGCCGATCGGCACTTCTCCGATGCCGGCGCTTTTCACCGCCTCCTCGAGTGCGGCGCGCATATAGACAGAGTTCGCTTCGTCGGCGGGAGCGTTCATAGGCGCCCGTTGTATCCGGGGATCGGGGCGGAGGTCAAGCGAAGCCGGTTCAGGACCGTTGGCCGGCTAAATAAATGGGGCCGCTCGGCTGCGGACGGCCGCCGGCAGGTTCGAGACTCACCGCGAATTTTCGCGCCCGTTCAAATTCGGGCATGCGTTTGACCAACAAATGGGCCATCTCGCCGGAATCGATGTGGAACGTGCCCAGGCTGACCGGCTTTTGGTCGATTGCCCACAGCTGGTACGCCATGCCAGTCGGGCATTCGGGGAGATTGGCCGAATACAGCCAGATTCTCTGCGTCACGGGATTATAGAGTAAGACCGCGCTCGCGCCCTTCGCCCTCTCTGATGCAGCCAGGCTGACAACCTTTGCATCGGGGCGTCGAAGGAGCGAAGCAAACTCGTCCTGAGGCGCCTTTCCCCGGATGGCAGCATTGAGCTGCTCGCGTGCGGTCTCCAGCTCCACCTCGCGCTCGATGAGCTGGCTTTTCAGTTCCATGGCATCGCTAGCCCTGCGTTGAACGTCGTTCTGCAGTTCGGCAAGAGACCGTTCTCTCAGGCCCAGGTCTCGGTTGAGGCTCGCGATTTTCGCGGACTGCTCTTGCACTGCGGCCTCCAATTGCTGAATCTTCAAAGTATCGTCCGAGATTCGCGTCGTGTAGATCCAGAGGAAATAGCCCACAATCGAAACAAGAAGCACGCTCGCCACGCCGATTGCCCACGGCAGCGACAGCGACCGGGCCGGGGCGATGGGCGGAAACAGATGGTTCATCCATTCGCCCGGCTCGAGGCTCGTTCTGGTATGTTCTTTCAAAAGTCCGTTGACCGTGAGAGGATCCGAGGTGCGAGCAGCCATGATGCTCGCCTTCAATCCTCGTGGAGCCTGCATGGGTGAGAGACCGAACGGCAGCAGTGAGGCGACGGATTGATGTTCCTTGAGCGCGGTATGGCACGATGGGCAACCCGAGAGGAGATGGGCTTCGAGTGCCTGGCGTTCCGCCCGATCCAGCGCGCCGGCAGCATAGAGAGGAACCGCTTCTTCGAGGTCTTCGTGCGTCATCCGATATCACCCTGTTCCCAACAACGTCGCAGGCTTTCTCGCAGCTTTGACATACCCAGTTTGATTCTGGTCTTAACGGTGCCGAGGGGCTGATTCAGCCTGGCGGCGATCTCGTTGTGCGAGAGACCCTCGTAGTACGCCAGCTCAATGGCTTGCTGCTGGGCCGTGGGTAGGCTTGTGATCGCATTGCCTACTGCCATCCGGAGCTCCTGGTCCGCCTGTGTCTCATACGGGCTCGGGCCGAGATCGGCCACGCGGGAAGCAACGCCGTCGTCCAACCGCATGGTGGCATTCTGGCCTCGCACGGCCCGGGCGCGTAAACGATCGATGGCACGGCTGCGTGTCAGGGTAATCAGCCAAGCGATCGGAGTGCCGCGGCCGATGTCATAGCGCGCGACTTTCCGCCACACTTCAAGATACACGTCTTGAAGCAATTCGTCGGCTTCCTCCCGATTGCCCAATATGCGAAACGCGAGCGTGTACAGCAACGTGCTGGAATGGTCGTATAGCTGGCTGAAGGCCTGTTGGTCTCCCTTGACGATGCTGGCCAGCAGCGCCGGATCGATCGAAGAGGTGGCGCGTCGTGTGGGTGTGTCCATAAAAAGCGATGGCAACGGGAACCGGTAGGAATCACCTCACGTCCGCCACAACTATAGCATCTACGTTGAAATCCGCCAAAAGGATCTGTAGTGACGTTTGGCGATTTGACGCGCGATGTCATTCACTTACGCCTGTTACTGAAAGTATTTTCGCAAGACTTCTGCGGCATCGGCCGGCCCGGTCAGCGCCGGCCGCTCGCCCCCGGGGCAGCCGGTGAGCGCCTCATCCAAGGCCGTCCGCCACTGGCCGGAGGCGAAATCCGCACGGCTCAACTCGCGGCCTTGCCCGTATGTATGGAGAAACTCCACCAGCGGCGCCTCATCCGCAAAGTTGTACCGGCGGACATAGACGACCGGAAGGCGCAGGGCCACAGCCTCGAGAAGGGTGCCGTAGCCAGGCTTCGTCATGACGACATCCACCGAAGCCAGCGCCGTCTTGAACGAACATGGTAGGGATGACAACGAGTGAATGCGGGAGGAGCCGGGAGGTAGCAGGCCGTCGACGAGGAATCTGTAGCCGCCCATGTGCTCCATCTGGTCCCAGGGCAACGCCTCAAGCGGGATGCCTCCAAATCCCACGAGCACCAATCGTTCCGAGGACTTTATTGCGAGCCGCGAGCGAAGCTTTTCCCGTTCGGACGGAGCCGGTTGCGCGATGGGACCGATATCGACGACGTTCTGGATTCCTGTGAGGGGAAGACCCGGAGCGATTCGCAAACCCATGTCAGCCTTTCCATAGGCGTCGCGGATGGATTGCAAAAGCGGCTGATGGTGAACGGTCGTCTGTTCGAGAGCTGTCAGGATTTCGTGCCAGGTGAAATTTGCCGTGACGATGGTGGGCACGCCGGCCTCTCTCCCGGCTGAAACCGCCAGATAAGGCGTATCGGCAAGAATGACGGCGGGACGAACGGCCCGGATCTTCGAGATCTCCGCCTCAAGTCGACTGTCCCAGGCAGCGTGAAATTGCTCGTGCGCCTCCCATGTCGCTGCGACGTCGATGTCCAGCGGTCCTCGTTGAACGCATCCCACGTCTTGTGTGACGGGTTGCAGCGACCAGGGAATGTGCAAGCGATCTTTGAAAAAGGAGGCAGGGACAGTCGTTCTCAGCAGCGCGGTCAGCTCCGGTACACGGCGCCCAAGCTCATTCAGGACAGGGACTACTTGCGCCGCGTGCCCAAAGCCGTGACCGGAAATGGCGCACCAGATAGTTGCCAAGGCTAGTGGTCAGATTCCAGCGGAGCGATATTATAGAGCAGTTCGAGGTCGAACTCTTCGACGAGAGCATTGAAGGCGCCGGCCCCCAGATCGGAGCGGACTTCGTTCAGGACAAGATCGATCGCAGGAGCTGCCTGCGGTCCATATTGATTGATTGCGGAGTCAATGCGTTGTTTGGCGGTGTCGAGGTCCATGCGATTATCCGAGGGAACGGACCAAGGATTGCATTTCAGGAACCAGATCGCGGCCTCCATTGGACCGTCCGGACGTGGCCGCGTCGATGCCAGCTTGTAGGATTCCCCGCGCCTCCTCAGGCTGTTTGATGCCGATCAGCGCCCGTCCGAGCGCGAGGTGCGAGGCGACGTGCAGCGGGTCGAGTTGCACGGCCACCCGGAGATGTTCCACGGCTTCGTCCAAGCTGCCGCCTTCCTGCAATATCTTGTTCCCCAGGCCATAACGACCTAAGAACCCTTTTGGGTTTTTTGCGACCATTTGACGGAAGCCGTCGATGTCCATGCGTCGTGTCCAGTCTCGGAGAACGCATCATAACATCGGAGCTTTTCGATGAGCCACACGAAAAATCGTGCAGCAGCAGGGGCTATGGCTCGGGCGATGCGGGAGCGGCCACGGGGATCGCGGCGGAGGTTGTTCTCTTGGACGAACGCGGCTTGACGGAGACTGTGCGGATGCTCGGCTCCGACAGCGGGGCGCTGCTGGCCGTGAAGAACATGGTATCTCTGACGATCTGTCCGGCCAAGTCGGTCAGGCAGGTTTCGGTGACATAACCTTTCAACTCATCGATCATGATCGGCGTGGCGCCGAACAGGTGGTAACGGGCGGTGCCCGCCGACTGGCTCTCGTACCGTTTGACCTGGCCGTCCCAGCGCTCCAATTCAAGCGTGAGATGGGCGGCGTAATCGTATTCCAGCGGCAGAAACGGCGTAAGGATGTACATCGACGCTCCGATGACGATTCCCTTCCACGCAGCCTCGCCGGCATGAGGATCAACGGCTTCATCGAATAGAAGGCGGGCGCGGACGGTTTTCTCGCCGGCTTCCGCCGGGGAGCCGTTGATCGAGGCGAGATGTGCGAACAACCCGATGTCGGCGAGGGATCTGAGAATGCGTTGTTCGGTCTCGAGGGAGGAGTTTTGCGGTGAACCGTTTCTCGTGGTACGGATCCGATCGAGGATCAAAGGGACCTGTTCGTCCCTGGCGATCGTCTGAGCGGTGCGGTCATCGCTCTCCATCGGATGATTCGCCATCTCAATCCAGCGTGAGCAGCCGCTGATCGCAGTCAGGGCCACTCCACAGCACGCCAGCATGAGGCCGCGAAGAACAGAGGTAGAGTTCACGGTATCCCTCCTAGAAGTAGAATGAGAAGCCTCCGAACGGCAGACTTGAGTTCAGGCCCAGGTTGGGATATCGCGTGCCTGCATTTGAGATATGGTGAAAACGATAGCCGACGTTGAACGAGAACTGGGATGTGAAGAACCATGAGAGCCCGCCGCCGGCGGTGAGAATGAAATTGAACCGCGACGATTCTTCCGGAATCTTGCCGGCCAGATCCGTGTAAAACGGACCACCGGCAAATTCGACGTATGGCCGCAGCCAACCCGTCCCTTCGAACATCCACTTGATCTTCGGCGTGAACCCGACCCCGTGGGTCAGCTCCGGTTCTTGAAATTGAATGTAGACGATCTCCGCGCCGAGCATGAGTTGTCCTCGAATCCAGCGAGGGCCGACCGGGTCGGTCAGCACCATTGCCCATGAAGGCATGACAGCCGGTCCGCTTTGCTTCGTCGTGTGTTCGTCGGTAAGGCGATGAGGGAGCAGATAGCCGGCGCTCAAACTGATCTCTTGTGTGCCGACCGTCAGATGAGGAACGATCTCGTCCGCTGCGCATCTCATCGAGACGGAGCAAACAGCGACGAAAGTGATCAGAGCGGCGAATAGCGGTCGCGTCATTCAGCATCCGGTTGAACCCTTGTCGGCGAGCCCGCAAGCCAACAGCAGGTGAGCAATCGTGACGCTTCTAAAGGTAACAGAGATCTTCCGGGTGTCCAGAAAGTGAAGAAATATTGCAGCGAGGATTTCAAGATGTGTGCAGGTGAGGTATCAGGTGCACCTCATTATAGATGTAAGCTGGGCGGACAATAGCAGATTCGTGTAAAGACGGCATGAGGATTCTGTAAGTTTTTCTTTTGAGGCTGCCATTGCCTTCTCGCCGAGGCACGCCATGTGTGAGGGCGTCGAAAACGCTGGTTGCGTACCGAAGCGTCAACGAGCGGGAGTTCCGTGGTCCTTGAGGCGGGCGAGTGCTGCCGCATCGCGCTGTGCGTCTGTGAGATTATACTTCTCGTCGATCAAGACGGTGCGCTCGAGACAACGAATGGCGGACAAAAGATCCCCGCGACGTCCATAGACGTCGGCCAGCATGCGGAGGACGGCGGCTTCGCCGGCCTCTGCGCCGAGCTTCACATAATGCTCCGAGCCGTTATTCAGGCAACGCTCGGCGTTTGCCAGATCACCTTGATCAAGAAAACATCGCCCCATTTGGCTGTAGGTGACGGCCAAGCCTTCTTCGTTTCCTACCATCCGATGGTATGTAAGAGCCTGCTTGAAGCACTCGACAGCGTCCACCCACCGTTGTTCACGGGCTTCCTGTAGAGCAAGGTTGTTGTACAGGATTCCGAGCCCCCGGTGGTCATTCAAGGTCCGAAGCAGGTCGAGTGCCTCCATATAATAGGGCCGTGCCTTGGCCGCCTGGCCGGTGCCGATATGAAGGTTCCCGAGATTCACCAGCGTATGGGCAATGGCATGTGGGTTGTGGCTGGTGCGTTGCAGCTCCAGGACTTCGCGGTAGCAGCGTTCGGCCGCATCGAAATCTTCAAGCAGCGCGCAGGTATTGCCGAGATTGCCGAGGGAATTGGATAATTCCTGGGCATCAGCCGCCGATCTATCGTCCTGGACGGCAGCCTCCCACGCCGCCCTCGCCTGCACAAGATCTCCGCGGTGAAGAAAGATTCTCGCGCGATGCTTGTGAGCCTCAGTCATGCGGGTCCTGCTAATCTCCCCCTTTGGGAGTGTCCCGCCTGAATTCCTGCTGCAGCTCGTCCTCCTGGTCCATTCCGAGACCGGCGTTGAACGAATCACGCAAGTCTTGAATGTTTGCCAGATCCGTCCCGTTCTTGCCGTCGGGGGATAACAGGTACTGGTCACAGAGGCGCAGGCCAGTCTGAAAGTATCGTGGAATCGTGTGTTCCGTGACTTGCTGCCACGTGATGTAGATGCAAAATGCCTGAAAGGCGTGCGCCCCTGGATGGCGCTCGGCGAGCTGGAGCAAGGTTTGGTACGCGTCGCTTGCGTCCTGGCCGGCGCTCGAGGAGAACACTTCTTCCAGTTCGAGCGCTGTCGTCCAGTCGGGGCCGAGTTCGGCTGCGGCGTGCTGAAAGGCCGTTCGCGCGGCCAATGCTGGATCGAAGTGCATGTGTCAGTCCTCGGGGTTGTCATCGAGTGTAACTTCGCCACGGCAGCGGATCAACTCCGCGGCCTTCGTTTACTTTTCGACAAGCGGATCGTTACACTGAGCACCGTGAAGAGGATCAATCAGCCGGAGGGCGGTTCCGGAGACCAAGCCGCGACGGATGTTGTCGACCAGGTCATTCACTACCACATTGAAACAAAGCACCATTTTCAACGTTATGCCCGTTCGGCCGGCTACCTGGATTGGGCGAATCAACCCGACCCGTTTCGCCGGTACGACGGCGCGGCATTGATCTCCTT
>JBKPSD010000057.1:0-18849 GCA_046734935.1 Nitrospirota bacterium | reverse complement strand
CTTCGTGCGCTCGTGACGCGTTCCATCGTTTCCCGTTCATGCGTCATATAGCTGTTGCACACCTTGACGAGCTTCGGAAGCTCATCGTGGCGCTGTTTGAGGATGACGTCGATGTTCGACCACGCCTTATCGATGTTATTGGAGAGCCGAACCAACGTGTTGTAGATTCCGACGGCGTACACCATGATGCCGGCGATTCCGAACACAAGCAGGACGCCAATCAATAAAGTACCGTTCATATCCGTACTCCTGGTGAATAATTATTGACCCGTCCCGCTACAGCTTGAACATCAGCAGCAGGCAGAGCAGCGTGAGGGCAGGCCCTCCGCCGATGGTTGCCCATAACTCCCATTGCAACCGCGAGAGCAACTCTTTCTCGCTCCGATCGGAGATGATGAATTCATTGTCCCGGCTGCTCGCGATATACAGTTGCGTTGAACTCCCCGTCCCGCCTCCCGTATCTCGTTGTTCTTGCGCAGTGCCCATGACGTACACCCGTTCCTCGGGCAGGATGAACGCCTCGCTGCAGCGGATAGTCCTTTCACCGAACCATCCGTCGACGGCGACGCCCAACTTGAGAAGGCCGAGAATAGTTTCTTGAGGCAGACAACCCGTCCAATTGCTCCGAGTCGTACGCTTGTCCGGCAAAATCAGCCGGGCATCGAACGGGACGACGAGCACCCGACCGGTTTCGTCCTGCACGTAGAAGGGCTCCGCGGACGTGCCCTTGGCAATCGTTTCCCATGTGTTTTCTTTGCCGGATTGGCGACGTTGTTCGACGGTGTAGGAATAGAGCACGCAGGGCAGTCCGCTGAACGGCGCCCGTAACGGCGCACCTTCAGGTCGAGCACTGCCGCTCACTTCCACCAGGCCAACCGCCAACGACCGGATAGGCGAGGTGGGAATGCTTTCAATGAGTCGCTTCCTGTTGTTGACGGCGACCCCGTAGGCCGAAAGTCCCATGCCGGCGAGTGCGCCGAAGGCGAGGAACACCCATGTGGCGTCAGGAGGCGTGACCCACAGGCCGGGCGCCACGATTTTGCGTAGACCGGCCGCCGCAATGAGAGCGGCAAGGAGCAGCCCTAAGGACAGGAACAGCGTCCAAAACCATATTCCTTGCGCGCTGGGTGCATGCCGACGACGAGCAGCGCCCCCGGCTTCCCTCGTGTGCGACCGCAACGCTCTCTTCTCGGCTCGACGATAAAAGTCCGCCTCGTCAAGACAGATCTGAGCCGAGCCGCCGCGCGCCGTAGCGTTCATCAGGGTGAGGCTGCCTTTCGGAAGCCACCACCCCTGACACGTCCGGCAGGCGAACAAGGGGGTCCCAAGCACCGTCTCTTGACCTAACAGGCCGCCACATTTCGGACAGACCGTTGCTGGTGCTGCGGCCGGTGTTGTGGCACCGGCGTGCAATCCCTCGTGAATGGCACGGTAATTCTTGACGAACAGGTTGCCTTCTCCCACATCCAGCCAAAGTCCGTGCTGTCCAGGACAGACGTCGAGCTGAGGCCCTTCAAGCGTCGGAATCTCAACGAGGTCGTTTTGACAGCTCGGACATTGCATACGGCATTCTAAGGCCAGCTAGGTTGAACTGTAGCAAATGGGCACCACATGTAAAGAAATGAGGGGAATTTGCGGGTGGCTGGAGGAATGCCCTGGCATGGGAGATTGCTCATTGCAATCGTCGTAAAGCTGCCCGTATCATCGACTCATGAACTGCACCAAGTGCAAGACCAAAGCGGTCATCAAGATCCCGCGCCACCATGCGGCCTTCTGCAAAGCGTGCTTCACGAGCTTCGTCCATGACCAGGTCACTCGGGCGATCAAGTCCGAAAAGATGTTCGGCCGGGGCGACCGGATCCTTGTCGCGGTTTCGGGCGGAAAAGACAGCCTGGCACTGTGGGATATCCTCTTAAAGCTCGGCTACAAGGCGGATGGGTTCTACGTCAATCTCGGGATCGGCGGGTATTCCGAGCGCTCCTACAGTATGGTTCGAACATTCGCCGACGCCGTGGCGCCGCTCGGCGCTGCTCTTCACACTCACACGGTGGAACAGGAAGAAGGGGCCGGCATCAAGGAACTCGCGCACTTGGTCCACCGCCCCACCTGTTCGACGTGCGGAACCATCAAACGCTACCAATTCAACCGGGCGGCGGTCGAACAAGACTATGACGTCATGGCGACCGGCCACAATCTGGATGACGAAGCCGCCCGTCTGCTCGGGAATGTGCTGCATTGGCAGGAAGACTACCTGCAGAAACAAGGACCGACTTTGCCGGCGTCGGTCGAGGGATTTGCAAAGAAAGTGAAACCGCTGTACCGCCTGTCCGAGCGGGAACTGGCCGCCTATTGCGTCCTGAACAAGATCGAATACATCGTCGACGAATGTCCGATGGCGCAAGGCGCCCGTACCCTCCTCTATAAGGAAGTGCTCAACCGTCTTGAAACGGAATCGCCGGGAACGAAGCAATACTTCTACTGGGGGTTTCTGGAGAAGCAGCGCCGGAAGCAGTCTTCCCCTGACGCAATGAGTGAAAAGGATCGGACCCTGCTCCGTCGTTGCGGCACGTGCGGCCAGCCGACGACGTCGGAGGTGTGTTCGTATTGTAAGTTGATGGCACGCGCGAAACGGGAAGTGGCCGGCTGAAGGCCGGGCGTTGATCCCGCCAAAATCATTGCTATCTTTCTGACCCATGGCGACGACACCACGAGATTTCTATCAGGTGCTGGGCCTGTCGAGGACCGCCTCAGCCGACGAGATCAAGAAGGCCTATCGGCGCCTGGCTCGCCAGTATCATCCCGACCTCCATTCCGGCTCGAAGAAGGCCGAGATGGAAAAAAAATTCAAAGAGCTCAACGAGGCTCACGAAGTCCTCTCTGATCCCTCCAAACGCAAGAAATACGACCAGTATGGCGCGCAATGGGAGCAGGCCGATGCGTTTGAGAAAGCGCGCCAGCAGGCCGGCGGCCGCGGGCAAGGATTTCGCTGGGAGCAGACCGGAGCCGGCGGAGGAGCTGAGTTCAACAACGAAGCGTTCTCCGACATTTTCGAAAATCTGTTCAGCGGAAGGGGACGAGGCGGGTCGGCGCGCGGATTCGCCGTGTCCGGAGAGGATCTGGAGGCGGAAGTCGAGTTGACGTTACGGGAAGTGCTGACGGGCGTGACGAAACGCGTCAGCCTGCGCGAGCCGGTTTCCTGTCCCACCTGCCAGGGCAGCGGTACCGTGCGCGGACTAACCTGCCCTACCTGCTATGGCTCCGGCACGACGACGGAACTCAAGACCATTGAAGTTAAAATCCCTGCCGGCGTTCAGGAAGGCACTCGTGTCCGTGTCGGCGGCAAGGGCCAGCCCGGATCGAACGGCGGAAAACGGGGGGACCTCTATCTGTTTGTCAGAATTCAGCCCGATCCGGTCTTTCGTCGCGAGGGCAGCGACATCCATGTCACGCTCCCCATCTATCCCTGGGAAGCGGTTCTCGGCGCGGAAGTCATGGCGCCGACGTTGACCGAACCGGTGAGAGTCAAAGTACCGCCCGGCAGCAAAGCCGAGGGGAAGCTTCGGCTGAAGGACAAGGGTCTGCCGTCGGCAGGCGGCGGTCACGGCGATCTCTTTCTCAATTTGCACATCGTCGTTCCACCCACCCTCACGGAAGAGGAGCGCGGAGTGTACCAGCGGTTGGCCAAAGGCACGCACCCCGACCCGCGCGCCGAGCTGCTCAGGCAAACTCGAGCCCGATGACCGCATGACCCCGACCGAATACGGGGTGCTGGCGTTCAGCTCCCTCTTCGTCATCGTCGATCCCATCGCCACCGTTCCTGCCTTCCTCGCCATGACGTCCCGATACACGCTGGCACAGCGGTTACGGATGGCGCGCATGGCCTGCCTGGTCGCCTTCCTAATTCTCAGCGGCTTCGCCCTCGCAGGCCAATGGTTGTTGTCCCTGCTCGGGATTACGCTCGCCGCAGTGCAGGTTGCCGGCGCGCTCGTGCTGCTGCTGGTGGCCTTAGACATGCTGCGCGCTCAACGATCACCGGTCCAGGAAACGGCGGCCGAGACGGCCGAGGGCGCGGCGAAAGACGACATCGCGATCACACCGCTCGCCGTGCCCATGCTTGCGGGACCCGCCGCCATTTCCACGATCATTCTGCTGGACGCACAGGCGGTCACCTGGCTCTTTCGTGGCATTCTGCTGGCTTGCGTTGCCCTGGTCGGTCTGGCAAGCTACGGCATCCTGGCCCTGGGCGCATCCGGAGCCAGGTGGATGAGCCCCCTGGCGGAAAAAATCATCACACGCCTCATGGGCTTGCTCCTCGCCGCCTTGGCCATTCAGTTCCTGTTCAACGGGCTGAAGGGAGAAGGCGGTTTGATTGTGCGATAATGTCGTGTCTACTTCAATCGAGGACGCCAACACAAGGAGGTTTCGCATGAAGAAGGAAATGCACGGAGTCTCGGCACTCCTCATGGCCGGAGTATTCACGGTGGCCATGGGAGCTGCCGCAGTGTCGGCCAACGAACCGGGCTACGGGCACGGCGGAGGGAAAGACGGATACGGAGGCGGCGGCCACGGCATGATGGGTGGCGGCATGGGCATGATGCATAGCAGCGCAGGCCATTTGATTCGCCACCTTCTCAAGCATGAAAAGGAGATCGGCCTCACAGCCGACCAAGTCACGAAACTCAAGGACATTCAGTTGAACCTCGACAAGACCCGCATCAAATCTGAAGCGGATATTCAAGTCGCAGAGCGCGAATTAAAGGCCATGACCGATGACGAGAAGTCCGACCTCAAGGCCGTTGAGGCGAAACTGCGCCAGAGTGAAGACATGCAGGTTGCGCTGCGAATGACGTCGATCAAGACGCGCCGCGAGGTCCTGAGCCTGTTGACTCCGGAGCAGCGGACGAAAGAGAAGGCCGAACACGAGAAGATGATGCAGCAGCACAAAGAGGGCGGCAAAGGCTATGGCAGCGGCATGACGAATCCGCACGGCTCCGGGCAGGGTAACCCCCATACGGGCGGCGCGGCGCCGATGCCTCCGTCGAACATGAAGCCTCAGTAATACCAGACACTCCCATCGAAAGGAGGGCTCCATGCGCACACATGCACTGACGGGTTTCTTGACGATCACCCTGCTGTTGGGATCCGGGACAGCCGCCTTGAGCGACGACAAGGAAGCGCACATCGGCGATCTCGTCAAAGACGCCAAGATCACGGCCGAGCAGGCGATCAAAACTGCTATGGAAAAGGTCCCGGGCACCGTCGTCGAAGTCGAACTGGAAAAGAAACACGGCAAAACCGTCTGGGAAGTGGAGATCTTCGGCGCCGACGGCAACGTCACCGAGGTGCACATCGATGCCACCGCCGGCACGGTCATCGACACGGAAGCGAAAAAGGATAAACACGAGGACAACAAAAAGAAAAAGAAGTAATAGACCTGCGAGATCATCACTCCTCAGGCTGCTCAAAATGTCTTCCGGCAAGGCCGCAAGGAGAGAGGACCCGGAGGCATACGCGGTCAAGGTACGTTGACGGGTTCGAACGACTGAGAACGACGCTGGAAGGCATTTTTAGCAGCCTGCAAGAGGACCTCATGCCCAAGGAAATCAAGTTAAAGAGTCACGATCTACTCGTCGGCCCCGGTCGAGCGCCGGCCCGGGCGATGTTGAAGGCCGTCGGGTTTACCGACGAGGATCTGTCGCGCCCGATCATCGGCGTCGCCAACACCTGGATCGAGGTCATGCCGTGCAACTTTCATCTGCGCCGCTTGTCCGAACGGGTCAAGGCCGGCATCCGCGCGGCGGGGGGCACTCCTATCGAGTACAACACCATCGCCGTCTCCGACGGCATTTCGATGGGCACGGAAGGTATGAAGGCCTCGCTGATCAGCCGCGAAGTCATCGCGGATTCGATCGAACTGGTCGCGCGCGGACATCTGTTCGACGGCGTCGTGGCATTGTCCGGCTGCGACAAAACGATCCCGGGAACCGTCATGGCGCTGGCGCGCCTGAATGTCCCTTCGTTGATGCTCTACGGCGGCTCGATCATGCCGGGACAGTTCCAGGGTCACGACGTGACCATCCAGGATGTCTTCGAAGCCGTGGGCAAACATGCCTCCGGCAAAATGACGAACGCCGAGCTCAAGGATCTGGAAGACCATGCCTGTCCGGGACCCGGCGCCTGCGGCGGACAGTTTACGGCGAACACCATGGCGATCGCCTTTGAATTCCTCGGCATGTCGCCGATGGGACGCAACGGCGTGCCGGCGATGGACAAGCGCAAGGACGACGTCGCGTTCGAATGCGGAAAGATGATCATGGAGCTTTTGAAGAAAGACCTGCGCCCCCGCCAAATCATCACCCGCAAATCGCTCGAAAACGCCATCGCCGCGGTGGCCACGACCGGTGGCTCGACCAATGCGGTGCTTCATTTCCTTGCCGTGGCCTACGAAGCCGGCATCAAGCTGACCATCGACGACTTCGACCGGATCAACCGCAAAGTCCCCCTGCTGGCCGATCTGAAGCCGGGAGGCCGTTTCGCCGCTGTGGATCTCTATGCGGCCGGCGGAACGACGCTCGTCGCCCAACGCTTACTCGAGGCAGGCCTTCTTCACGCCGGTCAGCCGACGGTGACCGGACGAACCATCGGTGAAGAGGCGAAAGAGGCGGTGGAGACGCCGGGCCAACAAGTCTTGCGGCCGCTGACGAACCCAATCAAAGCAACGGGTGGTCTGGTCATCCTCAAAGGCAACCTGGCGCCTGAGGGCTGCGTCGTCAAAGTGGCGGGCCATTCGATGATGCACTTCCGGGGGCCGGCGAAGGTCTACGACCGCGAAGAGGATGCATTCGTCGCCGTGAAGGCGGGACAGATCAAGGCGGGCGACGTCATCGTCATCCGGTACGAAGGGCCGTCCGGCGGTCCTGGCATGCGGGAAATGTTGGGAGTCACGGCGGCCATCGTGGGTGCCGGCCTCGGCGATTCCGTCGCGCTCCTCACGGACGGGAGATTCTCCGGCGCCACGCACGGTCTCATGGCCGGGCACGTCGCGCCCGAAGCGGTAAGAGGCGGACCGATCGGCGCCGTCAAAAACGGCGACATCGTCGTGTTCGACATCGCCAAGCGCCAATTGAACGTCGAACTCTCGGCCAAGGAGATCAAAGCGCGGCTCAAGAAGGTGAAGCTGCCGGCGCCCCGCTATACCTCGGGCGTGATGGCCAAATACGCCCGGCACGTGTCCTCCGCCTCGGAAGGCGCGGTCACGAGCTAGCGCGGTCGGACCGCCATCGTCGGTGGGCACCTACCCCGATGACGGTCATAATAGGTGCTGGGACTAACGTCCCTTCATGCGTCCGCGCATTTCCGAGATCATCCCTTCCAGATCCGCTTCGGCCTTGGCCCGCTCGCTGATGAGCGCATCGAGATCATAAGGTCGGGCGGGCGGGGGCTCCGGCCTGGCCGGCGGCGGTGCTGGCGCTTTCGCCGTCGGCGCCGGTTTTGTCTCAAGCTCCGCGGCCGGTGAAGGCGGTTTCACCGGAGCGTCCGACGCGGCATTGGTTGCGGACGATGAGGTAGTGGACGAGGACGGCTGCGGCTGACTGCGGTTGACGCCCTGTTCGCGGAGCCACTGTGCCGCCACGCTCGACTTCAGGGAAAAGCTGATGCTCGCGATCGGCAACCCGTCCGGGGCCAGGCGGGCAATCGCCGTATTGACCGCAATCATGTGTCCGTCAGTGTCGAGAAGCGGGCCCCCCGAGTTGCCCCTGTTGAGGCCGGTTTCTGTCTGAAACACGTTTTTCCCCTTCACACCGTTGAAATTGTCGACCTCGGCGCTGATCACGCCGGTCGTCAAGGTCCAAAGGCCCCCCTGTTCCGGATGGCCGATCGCAACGACCCGGTCGCCGATGCGGCCCTGGGTCGCCTCACTGAATGCGACGACGGGCAACGGCAGCGGCGGAGACTCGAGCTTCAAGAGCGCCAGATCCAGGGCACTGGAATATGAGACGACACGGGCTTTGACCATGCGGGAGAGATCGGTTCTGCTGTCACCCGTCACACGAGGGGGCTTCAAGAAGACGGATAATCGCGGATAAGGCCTGCCGGTGCGTTCCTCGATGACGACGTGCGCATTCGTCAACACCAACCCATCGGCCTCGATGATCGAGCCGGTACCAGCGCTGCCGCTCTTGCCGCTGTCGGGATGTCCCATCACCATGACGACGGCGGGCGACGCCTGTTCATAGATGTCGCGCGGAGACAGTTCTTTGGCGGGAACGCCGCCGCTTGAGAGGACGCCGCCGGCGCAGAGCGCCGCCCAAAGCCATTTGATGCCGTTCCTCATGCGCTCCTCCATGGATGGGTCACCCGTTGTTCCTCCGGCGAGATCAATGACGGCTGCATTACGCGCGCCGATGGAATTCCGCGATCATCTGAACGACGTAGGCCTGCTGGTCTTCCGTCAGTTCCGCATAGATGGGCAACGACAGGACGTCTTCAGCCGCGCGTTCCGACACGGGGAACGACCCTTTGTGATATCCGAGGTTGTGGTAGCAGTTCTGCAGGTGCATGGGCAGCGGATAGTAGACTTCGGTGCCGACTCCTTTTTCCTTCAGATAATTTCTGAGCTCGTCCCGCTGTCGGACTCGGACCGTATATTGGTTGTAAACGTGGAAGTTTCCCGGTCTCGTGACGGGCAACAGGACGCGGTCGAGCAATTGGGCGTCCGCGAACAGCCGACGGTAGCGCTCCGCGTTGCGCCGGCGGCCCTCGGTCCACTGATCCAGATACTTGAGTTTGACGTGAAGGATTGCCGCCTGCAGGGCGTCGAGCCGGCTGTTGATGCCTACCGCCTCATGGAGATACCGCACGCGGCTTCCATGAACGCGCAGCATGGCCAGCGCATCGGCCAGGCCGTTGTCATCGGTCGTCATCAAGCCGCCGTCGCCGAATCCGCCGAGATTCTTAGTGGGGAAAAAGCTGAAGCAGCCGACGTCGGCCAGGACGCCGGCACGCCGCCCCTCCTGGGCCGCCCCGATGGCCTGGCACGCGTCCTCGATCACGCGCAGGCCGCATCGTTTGGCGATGCCGTTGATCGCCGCCATATCGGCGCATTGTCCGAACAGGTGGACTGGAATCACGGCCTTCGTGCGCGGCGTGATGGCGCGTTCGATGCGATGAGGATCGATATTGAAAGAATCGGATTCAATGTCCACGAAGACCGGCTTTGCGCCGAGTCGGGAAATCGCCCCGGCCGTGGCGAAGAACGTGAACGGCACGGTGATCACTTCATCGCCGGGTCCGACCCCGAATGCCATCAGCGCCAGCAGCAACGCATCGCTGCCAGACGCGCAGCCGATTGCATGGCGGCTGGCCGTGTAGTGCGCCGCGGCTTTCTCGAACTCGGCAACGCGCGGGCCCAGCACGAAGCCTTGCTCATCGCAGACCGCTTCCATCACGGCGAGAATTTCGGTCTTGATGCCGCGGTACTGCGCTTTCAGGTCCAACAATGGAACGTTCATGGCGACTCCAGGATCAGGACGATGCAGGGCTGAACCAACGGGAGGTCAGCTTGTCGCGTTGCTGGGACAGGAGCCTATCATAGAGTGATTGATATTGTTTGACCATTTCTTCGATGTGGAATTCCTTAGGCAACTGGTACTCGGAGCCGGCCGCGGGCGCCGCCGCTGCCCGGCAAGTCGAAAGCAGGGCTTCGATGCCCGCCGCAAGCCCGTCGATGTCGCCTGCGTCGCATAAGCGGACGCGGTCGCGTCGGACAACCGCCTCCTCGACACCGCCGACTCGGGTCGCCACAATGGGTACGCCTGCCGAGGCCGCTTCGAGCATGACCCTTGGCAACCCTTCCCACCGAGACGTCAGGAGAACAAGATCGAAGCATGCCATGGCACGGGGAATATCTCGACGCCATCCGGCCAAGCGCACCTTTTCTTGCAACCCATGCCGCTCGATGAGGGCTTCTATCGGCCGCCGCAGCTCTCCATCCCCGATCAGCACGAATCTGGCTGCCGGCATCCGGGCACAGACCAGCCGCGCCACCGCGATGACATCCTCGGGCGCCTTTTGGGGCTTGAAGCAGGCCACGGTCCCGATCAAATACTCACCGCAGCCGATGCCCAACTCGTTGCGCAGATTCCGGCGGACGTCCGGACGGAGCGGCTGCCGGAACGGCGCTGGGTCAATGCCGGGTCTGATCGTCGACACGTTCTTGTCGAACAGGCCCCACAGCCGTCCCTTGGCGGCATCGACGTCGGCGACGGTGATCCAGTGTGTCGTCGTCCACCCGGTGATCCGTTCGAGCACGATGAAGAGACGCTGCATCCACAGCGGTTGAGCCGGCGTAATGCCGAAGCCGTGTACGGTATGCACGATCACCGGCACTCGTGCGCACCATGCAGCCCAGCGGCCGAGGATGCCTGCTTTCGAGCTATGCGTATGGACGATCGCCGGCTTCAGGCGGCGGAGCAACATGACGAGATGGAGGAACGCCAGCACATCCGTGACCGCATGGATGCGCCGCCCGAGAGCAGGAAGGATGATCGTCTGTACGCCGGGCAGCCGGCGGGCCTCTTCAGTCAACAGACCGCCCGGACCCGCCAGGAGAACCGGACGAAATCTCGTTCGATCCAGATGAGATACGGCGTACAGCGCCACTTCCTGCGCTCCGCCGAGCTCGAGCTTCGTGATGATGTGGCAAATAGTGTCCACGTACGCCTAGGCGGACCGGGGCTGGGCACCTTCCGCGGCGAGCCGTTCAGCCAGCCGTTTACCTTGACTGATCGCATCCTCCATAGACGTGTGCTCCCAGGCCCCGTAGCGCCCGATCGAATAGATGCCCCGCCGTTCCAATTCAGCCAGAATCGCCGGTAGCGCGCGCGCCCGATGACGGTCGAAGTAGACATAGGCGTAGTGCAGATCTTTGACGTCGGCCGTGACGATTTCATCGTCGGGACGCAGAATTCCCGCCCGTTCCATCCCGCTGCGGGCACGGGCAAGCAGCGCCTCCGGCGAATGCTGCTCCGCCGGCCGATGCGACATTTCCACATACATGGAGCTGCAGCCCGGGCGCCCGAGCGTCGGAGAAAAATTCATCGGAAAACCGATGCGGTAAAACGGATATTCGGGCTCGGGGAAATACAGCCAGTGCTTGTCGGAAACTTCCGCGCGGGCCACCGCCACGTTGAGGTTGTAGACCGACACCCAGCGCAGTCCTTCCGCCGCTTCCTTCAAATGGGCAGGCATATCCGTACAGCGCCGCAGCAGTTCCGGAACCGGTATCGTCGACACCAGCGATTCATAGTGCTCGGTCCGCTTGTCGCCGTTCTGCAAATTCCTGAACGACGCGCGGCGGCGTTTCGTATCCACCTCCACGAGTTCCATCCCGTTATTCACCGCGCCGATGCCGGAGAGGAAGGACTCGGGAAGCACACGGATGCCGTCGGCGGCGGGATACTGAAAGGACGGGTTGTAGCCGAACGCCTTGTCCTTGATACCCAGCGCGCCGTTGACGACGTCCTTGAGGTCCGGTTTCGGCACGAGCCAGGACACCCAGTCGGACGTCAACTCGTCCAGCGAGACCTGCCAGAGCTTTTCGTTGAACGGCACCATGAAATGCTTGGCCATGCCTTCGCCCAGGTTGTCCAGAATCCATTGCTTGAACGACCGGTCGTTGGACGTCGATGCAGGCGCAGTGAGCGTGGTAATGAAGCCGAGCAGACATTCCCGCACGACTTCAGGCGGCAGGCCGTGCGTGTTCACCTGAAACGGGTATTCGGTGTACGTCTGATGCGAATAGATGAAGGACTTGCGACGGTGCGTGTGAAGCTTTCCCGCCAACAAGCGCTCCACGAGCGCTTTGATGTCCGGCTGGCGGAAATGCAGCAGATGCCCCGTGTAGTCGAATGTGAATCCATCTTTCCGGTACGAGCGGCATAATCCACCGACCTCTCGTTCACGTTCAAACAGCCGATATGGGGCGGCCGACAGATGGTACGCCGTGCTGAGACCGGCAAGGCCGGCGCCGACGATGACGATCATGCTGCGGATGATCCTTCCCGGGCAGGCGTCGGCACGAGCGAAGGAGGGGGCTTCCGGACATCGATTCGTTTCAATGCGACGGTGGATGCCACGAGGACGGCCACCGTGCCAAGACACAACGCCCATGCGGCGTCGGACCCGACCAGCATGAGCGAGAGGCCGATGCCGCCCACGACGGCGGTCGCGGCGTAACTCATGAGGACGATCCCCGGCATCGGCATGCCCCAATGCCGCAGACGAATGGCAATGTGGTCCGGGCTGCCCCAAAAAATGGGAAGTCCGCGTTGATAGCGGATCCATATGACGAACAGCGTATCGAAAATCGGAATCCCCAGAAGGAACACCGGCGTCAGCACTGACAGCGGGTGCTCGCTGGGATACTTGCCGATCATGGCCATTGCGCCCAGCAGGAACCCGATGAACATGGCGCCCGTGTCGCCCATATAAATTTTCGCCGGCTGCCAGTTGTACTTGAGAAAGCCCACGAGGCTGCCGATCAACGCGGCGAGCATGAAGACGATCATCTGATCGCCTTGAATCCAGGCCGCGATGAACAGACCCGTGGCACTGACGGCCCCCACGCCGGCTGAAAGCCCGTCCATGATGTCCAAGAGATTGAAGGCATTGATGAGTCCGATCATCCAGAGGACGGTCAAGGCCAGATCCAGCCATTCCGGCAGCGCGGCGATCTGAATCCTGACACCGCTCTTGATCAATACGAACACGGCCAGCAATTGGCCGGACAGCTTCGTCCATGGCGTCAGCACGCCGAAGTCGTCGATGAGGCCCAGCATCACGACAATGGTGCCGCTCAGAATGATGCCGAGCACGTCGTGGCGAAACTCGAAGGTGAAGGACAGGCTCATCAGAAAGGCCAGGTAAATCGCCAGTCCCCCAAAATAGGGGACCGGCTCCTTCTGATGCTTCAGCCGTCCATCCGGCGCATCGACGATGCCGTACTTGAGCGCGGCCTGCCGGGCAACCGGCACGCCGTACAAGGCGATTGCGAGCGACAAGACGAACGTCAGGATCAACAACGCCATCGTCGTGCCTTCATCACTGCTCGATCCGCTTCACGCATGCGCCAGGCAGGCCTGATAGATCTGTTCATGTTGTCTCACCACGGTCGTCATCTGGAATTGCTGCGCGACGCGGGTTCGTCCGCGAAGACCCATCTGCCTGGCCTGCTCTCGGTCGCCGAGGAGACAAGCGATCGCTTCGGCGATTGCCGCCGGATTTCCGGGCTCCACGAGCAATCCCGTCTCACCGGCCGCGACGAATTCCGGAATGCCGCCCACCGTCGTCGCGACAACCGGCTTCCCGGCCGCCATGGCTTCGAGAATGGCAATGCCGAACCCTTCGTAGAACGACGGAAGCACGAACACGTCCAAGAGGGGCAGTATCCGCGGAATGTCTCTTCTCGCACCGGCGAATCGCACGCGGTTTGCAAGACCGAGTTCTTCACTCAACGCCTCGAGTGAGGCCCGTGCCGGACCTTCACCGACGATCAGCAGCTGGCATTCCGAGTCGCCGCTGCGCCCTTTCAATAACGCCACCGACTGCAAGAGCACGCTTAATCCTTTTTTCGGTTCCACCAACCGGCACACCGTTCCGACGATCGGCCCATCCACCCGCAGTCCGAGCTCCTCCCTGGTGGCGCGATCGGACGCCGCAAATCGGCCGACATCAATGCCGAAAGGAATGATGGTCTGGCGGGCGGCCGGCGCCCCAAGGCAGGCGGACACCGAGCGGCGTACGGCGTCCGAGCAGCACACCACCCCATCGGACCATCGGAACGTCAGGCGGTCGATGATGCGCACGAGGCGACCTTCACTGACGATTTCATCGTGATACGAGCACACGACACGGACCCTCTTCGAGAGCCGCCTTACCAGCCTGGCCGACAGGTTCGCCCAAAAGAGGAACGACTGAACGACATCAGGCCGTTCCTGCCGGATCAGTTTCCAAAAACGGAACAGCACTCGGACATCGAACTTTCCCGCCCCGGCCAAGTTGACCACGCGAACTCCTCGGTGCAGCAGCTCCTCGACCAGACATCCCCCCGACTTCAAGGAACAGACCACCACGTCGAATTTTGAGCGATCGATGCCGGAAGCCAGCTCGAGGAGGTGCGTCTCGGTGCCGCCGACGCCCAGTCCCACCGCCAAGAGCATGACCTTAATTCGCATGGTGAAGCGCTTCCGCAGACCGGGTAGACTGCGAGATGGCCCCGTACCAGTCCAGATAGGCACGCACCTGCTGGTTGAGATCGAACCGTTCATGGGCGAGGCGTCGGGATTCTTCGACCATCAACAAGCGAAGGCCTTCCTGTTCGAGCAACCGGACCACCTGCTTGGCCATGGCGACGTCATCGTGGGGCGGTACGAGGAATCCCGTCCGCCCGTCGACGACTTGTTCCGGAATGCCGCCGACCGCCGTGGCCACGGCCGGCAGACCGCAAGCGGCGGCCTCGACCACGGTAGCGGGAAACGTGTCGGCCTTGGCGGCGTGGACATAGACGTCCGCAGCTTGGTAGTAGCGCGCGACTGTGAACGGCGATTCTTGATGCGCCACGAATCGAATGCGCGCCTTCCCGATGGCTTCCTCCGCGCCTGCGTCCCCGAGGGCAATGAACAGCAGCGGCCGATCGCTCATCACCCCGGCGATGCGGGCGAGCGCCGAGCGCATCGTTTGATAATCCTTCCAGGGATTGTCTTTGATGCCGTTTGAGGCAAAGAGGAGAATTTTGGCGTCCTGCGGCAGCCCCAAGGCGGATCGCGCCTGCCGCCGGTCCGCTGCCGTAAAGATCGCCAGATCGACGCCGTTGGGAATGACCCGCTGTTCAACACAAGCCGGCCTCAGCATCGACACATCCACCTTGTCCATCAGCCAGCGGGAGGGCGTCGCCACGAAAAGGCGGCTCCTGGCGAAAATTCGCTGCTTGCGGTGCCAGTTGTATGCCGTGGCGTCGCGGCTCACAGCCGGATAAATCGTGAGATCGGGACAGTGGCCGCAACCGTTTTTCCATCGGTCGCAGTCAAATGAGTGGGCGCAATGCCCGCTCAGCAGCCAGGCATCGTGGAGCGTCAGCACGACGGGAAACATGCGGCTGAGCGAGGGCAGCGCGGCAAGATCGAAATAGCCGCCGTCCTCGAGCCAGCCTCCATGAAGATTGTGACAATGAAGTATGTCTGGCTTGTCTGTCAGGGTTGACGCGATCCGCCAGGTGCCGGGAAAATCAAAATCCTCGAGGCCCCGATTGCGATGCCACCATCGCTGCGGCTGGCCCACGAGTAGCCGAACGGCCGTCTGTAAGCGTTGGACGCCGCGTAGCGGCTTCAAGGCGGATCCGATGCGCGCGGTAGCCGCCGTGCAGCGCTGACTCCATGCCGTCCGGAGATCGTCGTGCGTCAATTCGACCACGTCGGCGTCGCCGGTTCGGTTCAAGCCCACGACCAGCGAAGATCGGTGGCCGAGACGGCGATAGGCGCGAAACAGCTGCCAAGAGACGGATTCCGCCCCGCCGGCCTTATCGGCCGTGTTGACTTGGACAATATGCATACCGGAACAGGATACCGGTTAGACCGTGAATCCGGTAATGATTTCCCATTCTTTTCCAGACCACACGATCACGCGGGCAGGATAGAGAATTCCTGTTCGAAACAGCAGCATTTGGAGGAGCTTTGGAAGCCTGACGAGCGAATGCTGACGGAAGATTTTCCACGTAATTTCACGGACGACACTCTCGAGCCAACCTGTGGGCCACCGCCCTTTTGCGCGCAACACTTGCTCCGCCTCCGCCATGTAGCGGTCTCGATGGAGGACGGATCTTTGCACTCCGTGCGAGCGAAACCCCCCGAGTAAGGCCTGGGCGCCGAAAAGATCGGCGTGGTCATAAAATCTCGCCCACAGTTCGAAGTCCGCCGCCATGGCCAAGGATTGATCCAGTCGGCCTCCGGCACGTTCCCACAGGGACCTTCGCCAAAATGTCGACTCCTGTTGAATCCACCGCCGTCCAATTGACCCCTCGACCGGGAAATTGTTTCCCTGCAGGAACGAGTGCCGGCTCAAGGCGCCGGTAAAATCGACGGCAACGGCCTGCCCATGCGAATTCCATTGCAGGGGATGCACGCTGGTGAGCCATTCGACCTCGGGAAATGCCGAGAAAATGTCTGCGACAACCGACAGCGTCCATGGCAGGTACTTATCGTCACTGTTGAGCCAGGCCATGATCTCGCCGGTCGCTCGAGCAAATCCCTTGTTGATGGCGTGGTACTGACCTTCATCCGGTTCGCTGACCCAATGGGCTAAACGATGGCTATACTTTTTGATGATACTGACACTTCTGTCCGTTGACCCTCCGTCAACCACGATATATTCAAGGTTCTCGTACTCCTGGTCGAGAACAGATTTGATCGTTTCTTCAAGAAACTCTCCTTGATTGAAGGATGGCGTCACAATAGTCAGGCGCGGACGACCCATTGCAGTATTACCTCTGTGCGATGACCGAATCACCACGGATATTCATACCGCCGGCCTCATCGTTTCACAAATTGACGGCATTTATTCATCGCCCGCCGGAGTAGAGACGGCCGCATCTTCCTTTGTGATTCGAAACTGAATTGTCGCAACATCTCGAGCCCCGAAGCCGATTCCTGTATGTCATCGGTGAAGGTCCACGAACTGAGCGGACTCAGCGGAACGTCGAACGTCGTCGTCTCGCCACAGTGCATGCCGCTCCCGTCCATCCCGATGTTGGCGACGAGGGACTGTGTGGGGTACAGACACAGCCCTCCTTGCAAAAACATGCTCGCGTACCATCGAACGCCCCACACATCCATTTTTCCCGCGACCTGCTGTTCCAACATCTTGAAGTAGGGATAACTGCCTCCCATATCAAATTCCCGTCTTCTCGCAGGGCTACGCAATTGCGTGAGGAGCTCTGCGGAGTTATGGCTGAGACGGCTCCAAGCTCTCTTCCATGTGGCCCATCCCCAGCTGGCTGGCTTCCGGGACAAAAAGACATCGCCTAACGCGGCAGCGCGTGGAATGGGAAACATGTACCCTGATACTTGCATGATCGCCGTGACATCAGCGTAGCGTTCAAGTGACTGGTTCATGAACGATAAAAATCCTGGGGCCACGACAAGATCATCTTCAAGGACGATGACTCGGCCGTGGATATCGCACACTTCGGTGGCCCCTTGAATAATCGACTGTGCCAGACCAACGTTCTCCGTCCGTTCCTGCACCGAAATATCCGCGAACCCCCCGATCCGCTTGATCACTTTGCGGACTTCTTCGACAGCGCAGATGTCGTCCTGATGCTTCGGGCCGTCACTAAAAACGTACAAGTGGCTTTCCGCGGCGAGTGGATTCGCTTGCACTGCTGCAAGCGTGCGCCGCAAATGCTGCGGTCGATTGTAAGCAAATAATGCAATGGGTGCCGCGCGCATCTTCAATCCTTCAACAAAGCGCAGAGCATCGTGGGCACTTCAGGCTCGTTCGATGACCAGGCTGTTGTATTGCTCTGCAGCTGAATCAGCATGGGACATCTCACGGGCATGGCTCGCGGTTTCATGACGAATGTTCTCTCGATACGTTCCGTCCATTAATCGCTGGGATGCGGATATCAGGGATTCCACGTCCAGAAACGGAACCAGAAACCCGTTCTTTCCATGACAGACCACGTCGGCATTGCCGCCGACGTTAAACGTCACCATCGGCACCCCGCAATAACTGGCTTCCAGCAGCGTCATGCCAAAGCTCTCGAGCAACGTGGGAGATACTCCGAACGAGCATCCTTTGACGAGCGCCAAGTTTTCGGCGTAGCTGATGTGGCCCGGCATGTACACCTTTGCGTTTCGAGGGACGAATCGTAGTTCATATGCTAATTCCGGGGTAAGAGCACCGGAGAGATAGAATCCGAGATCCTTCGCGGTATGTGACGACAGTCGCCGTATGATTTCCATCACGTACCGGGAACCCTTGTAGATATTGCCGGCAGAAGGAATGTAGACCACCAACGAGTCATCCGGCAGTTTCAATTCGCACCGAAGATTGCGCGCGGGAACCGATGCAATGAGGTCGACATCGACAATGTTGGGGATAACCCTGACAGGCCCCTGATACGCATAGGTCTTCGCAAACATGTTCTTCATGTAAGGAGAAGGACAGACCACCGTGTCCACGCGTCGCAAGACCTTGTTTTCACACATGATGGTCAATCTGGCATCGAGCTGTGAGTGCAATCTCCACAACGGATTGTCGAGGAATCGCGCCGGATTGTGATGCGACACGAGAATGGTCTTGCAGTGTGCCGGGGTGCCGATCAGCAAGCCTGGGCAGCAGTGGTCCGGCAGCAGCAGGATATCCGGCGTGAACCGTTGGATCGCCCGTCTCAATCCTAGGCACGGCCAGGCGACGCGGATCACCTCGGAAACGTGATACGACAACGTGCCGGGCTCTATGAGCCGAAAGAACGCACGGGTCAAGGCTAGGACCGACTTGTCGAACCAGGGCGGAGCTCCGGCACGGATGATGTCAGGCTCGGCTGATGGGACATCGTAATCTCCAAATGTGAAGATCCGGGTCTCATGTCCTCTCTTTTTTAACGCCCGATAGAGATTGTAGTGGGCAGTTGATATGCCGCCGGCACCGGCGGGCGGGCATGAGCCGGAGATGATGGCAATCCGTCTAGGCATATTGTTTTCTACGAATTCCACACTTGATGCCAAACTTGAGATGCTCCTTCCAGCTCAGGCCGGAATCAGCCCAAAGTCGTGACCGTGTGAACGTGTTCCA
>JBKPSD010000056.1:0-2676 GCA_046734935.1 Nitrospirota bacterium | reverse complement strand
TTGAATTGCCCTCTTGTCCCGCCCAGCAGCCGCGAAATCGCCACTTCAATGGGGACTCTGAAATAAAAGGCCATGTCCGGCTTGATGGCGAAGCTGTACAGCTTCCGCACCCATTCGGGGGACACCCCCCGCACGACGTCGCGCGCAAAAGCCGTATACATATAGCGGTCGGCGAGGACGAGCATGCCGGCTTTCAGCGGCGGCAGGATCTCGTGATACAGGCGGCTGGCGAAATCGGTGGCATGGAGCAAACTAAACGTCGTGGGGGTCAGGCTTTTGTTCTTCTTGCCCCGTTTGGTGGTGTCTTTGACGAGTTCCGAAGAGTTCCATTCGGTGAAAAAGACTTTATGGCCTTTCGATTCCAACCACTTATGCAAGAGGAGCAGCTGGGTACTCTTCCCGGACCCGTCGATACCCTCGACAATGATCAGTTTGCCCGGGTAGGGGTGGGGGGAAGAGGGAATGCTTGGCTGCTGCTCGGTCATGCCACGTCCTCCTGCGTCTGCAGAGTGAATTGTACCCGCCGGCGGAAGATTCGTTCAAATAGATCCGCCCTCCCCTTGGCGGCCCACGCTTCCATCTGGGCGTCCCCGGTCACGTGAGCAATAATCTTAATAACGGCGCCCACTTTGACGTCCACCGTTCGGACGACCGAGAAATGGGTGCGGTCCAGGCCATCAGCGATCCGAAGCAGTGCGGAGAGGATCCTGACCGACCGCTGAAGCTTGGGTGGCAGGGCGTCATACGAGTCATGTTTGCTATGCGGCAGCGCCCGCCGGTGATAGCGGGCGATATTGGCGACGACCAGGATCTCTTCCGCCGACAGGCCGCCCAACTCACTGTGAGTAATCAGATAATAGGTATGTTTGTGATGCTGGCGCTCGTTGATGAGGTAGCCGATGTCGTGGAGGATCGCCGCATATTCGAGCCAGTCCCGCTCGATGTCGCCCAAATTGTGCAGCCGCTTCGTCTGGTCGAACAACCGTAACGCGAGCGCGGCGACGTGGAGACTATGCACTTCCGGCACCTGGCATCGTCGGGCCAGGGCCAGCACGTTCCGGCGCCTCAGGTCGGGAATGTCGGCTTCCGCCTTGATGCGCTCGCGATGGCGTTCGATAAAGTCGTAGATCACGCCTTCCCGAATGGCCTTGTCGCAGAGAATGAGCTCATCACGTCCCGACAGTTCCATCAATCGGCGAAGGACGATCGTGGCTGGAAAGAGCGTGTCCACCCGCTTCGGGTCCAGGCCGGGGATCGCCAGCCGTTCCTTGATGGTCGAGCGGCGCAGCACCTGTTCGATTTCCTTGACCTCTTTCAAGGACACCGTGGCGAGATTGAGTTGCGGCAGCGGACGGTTGGTCCGACGCAGATGGATCACTTCCGCCAGGTTGCCCGCCATTCCCGAGGTGGCGATGAGATTATCGAACCGTTTTGGCTTGAAGCCTGCGAGCGTGTGCGTCAATTGTTCGTCGACGAGGCCTTGGAGCGCAGCCAGCATGCCCTCGGAAGGCGGCGTGCGCTTAAGAAACTGATCGGCCAGGCGGATCGCGCCGAGTTTGAGACTTTTTGCATGAAGGAGCTGATCGCGATTCCCCGCCATGACTTCGACGGATCCGCCGCCGACGTCTACCGCAAGCGACGGTTGCTCGGTCATCGGCACGTTGTTCTTCACCGCGAGGAAGATCAACCGCGCCTCTTCGATCCCGCTGATGACGCGGACTCTCAGACCGGTCTGCTCCATGACCATGTCGATGAAATCGCCGCCGTTCTTGGCCTCGCGGACCGCACTCGTGGCCACGGCGATGATGCGCTCGTATCCTTTGTTTTTGGCAAGCGTCACCAACCGGCCGATGACGCTCAGGCCTCTGGCGATGGCTTCGTCGGAGAGGCGTTGAGTCTCGAAGGCGCCGTTGCCCAGGCGCGCCATGTCCTTGAAGCGGTCCAGGATCTTGTAGGTGAAATCCGGCAGCACTTCGGCAAGCACCATGTGCACCGAATTCGTTCCGATATCGATCACGGCAATTTTGGACATGATGGAGCAGCTAGGGGGTTTGCGACTCGGGCCCATTTTAGATGAAATGGACGGACGAGTGGAAGTTCTGTGTCATTGTACGAGGAGATTGTTAACTTTCTGTTACAATCCGGCGGGCACGAAGGGAAATATTAGGGATGAGACTCGATGGTTCTTCGCGGTTCGTCTTGATCACCGGCGCCTCGACGGGCATCGGTGCTGCCTGCGCAATGGCCTGCGCCAACCGCGGGATGACGGTGTTCGCGGGTGTTCGCAGCCTTGAGGGGACCGCTGGGCTCGCGGGCGGCGCTTCCATCATCTCGCTGCTGCTGGACGTCACGGATGACGACTCCATCAAGCGGGCGGCCGCCGCTGTGGCGGGTCAGGTAGGTGAGAGCGGGCTTTCCGGGCTCGTCAACAACGCAGGGATCGCCATCGGAGGGCCTCTCGAACTGATTCCGCTCGATCAGTTGCGGCGGCAACTGGAAGTCAACGTGACCGGTCAAATTGCCGTCACTCAGGCGGTCCTGCCTTTGTTGCGTCGGGCCCGCGGCCGCATCGTCAACATGGGATCGATCGCCGGCCGGGGGACCATTCCCATGATGGGGCCCTATTCGGCGTCGAAGCACGCGCTGGAAGCGCTGACCGACGCCTTGCGGTTGGAG
>JBKPSD010000055.1:0-42673 GCA_046734935.1 Nitrospirota bacterium | reverse complement strand
TTCATTCTGGTCACCGGGCGCATGCTCGCGGAACTGCTGCCCCTGTTTCCGCAAGCTTCGCTCTGCGCGAGGATCGTCGCTGAAAACGGCGCGGTGCTGTACCGGCCGGCGACGAGAGATCAGCGTCTGCTGACTCACCCTGCGTCGGCGCCTCTGATCGAGATGCTGAGGCGGAAGGGCGTCGCTCCGCTCGATGTGGGAGCATCCATCATCGCGACGCTGCGGCCCCATGAAGTCGCGATCATGGAGGCCATCCGCGACTTGGGCCTTGAGCATCACGTCATCTTCAACCGCGAGTCGGTCATGGTCCTTCCGCCGGGCGTCAACAAGGCGACCGGCCTCGCCGCCGCCTTAGACGAACTGAAATTGTCTCCGCATGAAGTCGTCGGCATTGGCGACAGTGAGAATGACCATGCCTTGCTGGAGGCAAGCGAATTAGCCGTTGCCGTGTCGAGTGCCGTGCCGACATTGAAGGAAGCCGCCGATTGGGTCACCGCGCGGGCGAACGGGGCGGGCACGGCCGAAGCCTTGCTCGCATTGGTCGCCGACGACATGGCCGGCCAGGCGCAACGCATGACGAGACGCCGGATTGCGCTGGGAACGAACCGGAAGGGTGAACGCAGTACGATCGCTCCAGTCGGCGAAAACGTGTTGATCGCCGGGACGTCGGGGAGCGGAAAATCCACCCTCGCGCACGCGCTCCTGGAACAGCTCATCGACAACGGCTATCAGACCTGCGTCATCGATCCGGAGGGAGACTATCCGTCCATGGAAAAGATGATCGTGTTCGGCAATTCCCAGCGCGGACCTACTGTGTCCGAGGTCGCCACGGCGCTGGAGAACCCCAAGGAGCAGGTCATCGTCAATTTAGTGGGTTTGCCGCTCGAAGACCGTCCGGCGTTCTTCCTGGACCTACTTCCGAAGTTGCAGGAGAAGCGTCGCAATACCGGCCGACCTCATCGTATTCTGGTTGACGAAGCGCACCATCTGCTGCCGAAAAACTGGCGGGCGACTCCGGAAAGCATCCGGGAGCTGCAGAGCATGCTCTTCGTGACCGTTCACCCCGACCGGCTTGCGCCGCAAGTCATGGACGCTGTCGATGTCGCCGTCGCGTTGGGGCAAGACCCGCTCTCCACGCTGCGTTCGATTTTGGACCGCCAACAGGCGTGGGCGGCTGCGCCGCACGGGGAAGAGCTGAAGCCGGGCGAAGCTCTCTTCTGGCGAAAAACGGATGGACGAACCGTCGAGCGATTGCTGATGGCCGTCCCGCGAGTGGAACGGCAGCGGCACCGCCGGAAATATGCCGAAGGCGAGCTGCCTCCGGAGCGCAGCTTCTATTTCAGAGGTCCTGACGGCAAGCTGAACCTCCGCGCGCAGAATCTCATCATGTTTCGTCAGATTGCCGACGGCGTGGACGACGAAACATGGCTGCACCATTTACGGCAGGGCGACTATTCCCATTGGATGGAAACTGCCATCAAGGATGCCTCATTGGCACAGATCGTTCAGGAGGTCGAGGGCACGCCTGACCTCTCCGCGCACGACAGTCGGCGCCGTGTCGCCAGCGCGATCGAGGAGCGATATACACTTCCGGCGACGGGAGTCTGAACTGCGCAGAAGGGAGGGTACATGCGCCTATTGTGGAGCCTGCTGATCGGAATGTCGGCCTTGTACGCCGGCGGCTGCGCCCAAGAGCAGGGGAAAAGCTACTGGCTGCGTCATGCGCCCCTCACGCTCTCCCAAGCCGCGGAAATCGCCGAAACGAACGGACCAGGACGGGCTGTCGGGGCGGAATTGGGCCATTCCGGGAATCGCGTGTTTTACGACATCGAAATCATCGATACCGGAAACGAGTCTCGGCGACTGCGGGTCGATGCCGAGACGGGGAAAATCGTCAAAGGCATGTAATCATCGCGGAATGATCGAGATGCCTCCGCTCGTTTCGAGCACGGCGTATTTGATCTGCTCCATACGTTCCAACCCCTGCCTTTCGCGTGCAGCCATCAGCACATCGTCCTCGTCGATGCGGGCACGCTGCATGATGTCGGTTTTCGGCCGGCCCTGTTCAACGATGACCGTCGGTTTACCGTCCAGCCACATTTCCGCCGCCTCCGACCATCGCTTCACGTGCGACAGCAGCACATCCAACCCCACCAGCGTGAGCACGACCAGCGCCCCGTTCGTGACAGAGTAGTCTTCTCCGATCATGGCATTCTGCGTCGCTTCACTAATGATCAGCAGCAGGACGAAGTCAAAATTCGTCATCTGGGCCAGAGTGCGGCGTCCTGCCAGCCGGAAAATGATGAGCAACAACACATACACGGCCGCGCCGCGCGTCACAGCGTCCATGGGCACCTCCTTGGTTGCGTGTCTCAGGCTGGGTCCGCCAGCCAAGCCGTGTCAAGGAAACAGCCACTGGTGAAACGAGGTTGGCGGCCCGTCGTTCAAACGGAATGCACCCGACAGGCGCCCGGGCCGTTGCGGCTGGAAGCGGAAGATGACCGTCCGCGGTCCTTCCTCGACAGGAAAGTAATAGCGCACGCCGTTCGACACGAGATCCTGCGTCGACGGTTCCGGTGTAATCCGGATAAGTTCAGCGTCGGTTAAATATTCCTCGGAAATCCAGAGTGAAAAAGTTCCGCCTGCCGGCGCTGGGGCCGGTCCGCTCAATACGAACTGAGAGTCGCTGTGAGCCCGTCCAAACCGTTCGTAGTCCAGAAGCATTCCGTCGCCGGGATGGGCGGGATCCGCAAGCGGCGCCGTCGTCCGGCTGATAGGACCATGCCCAAACAGTCCGGCCATGGCGGCAGCAAGGATCGCTCCCATGCCCCACCAGCCGATGCGTTCGATTCGCCACATCCTTGCCTGGGAGCGGAGGTCTTCATCAATTTGGAGGCCGTTCGTCCGGGTTCGCGGGGGATGGCTCGCGGAGGGCATGGACGATTTACCGGATTGGAGCCGGTGGAATGGGTTCCGGCTGGGGGGGTGGGACGGGGGAGGGTGGAATCGGTTTTCCCGGGGGCGATGGCAGAGGGGCCGGTGGAATCGGTTTAGGATCGCCAGGGCCTCCCTCTGCTGGCCGGCCGGCCGCTATGGCGATCCAGAGCGCCGCTGTCCACATCGAGAGTCTCAATAATCGCCCAGCGTCACGTTCGTGGGTCAATTGGAAAAGGAGAGTGCGCATGGCCGCGTCGGAGGTTAACCCGCTCGCCTGATATCCGCATATGCCTGTGTCTGAGCCGTCGATTCGATCAATGCGTCTTCGGGTATTCCCACCATTCCGCCGATCGCCGAGACGGCGAGACTGATGAGGCCCAATCCGGAAAGCCACAGCGCGATCATGCCGAGACGATTCAGCGCTTCCGCGCTCATCGCGGTCCCTCGCGGCTTTGCACTTCGCAGGGTATCGTGAGCGGGTGTGAGGAGGCCGATCGTCGACTGAACGACGTCTTGTGCCTGGGCATTGGACATGCCGTAGCGATTCACCATCATGCCGACGGCCGCCTCGCGGTCGAGCGTTGACAAGGCGTCGCGCAAATCGGCTAAGGATTGGTCGGTGATCCGGCTCAGTACTTGACCCCGTCGCGATGTTGCGGCGGTCCGTTCGCCTTTGCGATCGGCTTCTCCCAGCTGTAACTCAGGTGTACCGGTGGCACGAAGCACCGATTCGATTTCCCGGCGTAAATCGTCGACCGGCAGACTCACCCGGGCGGCACTACGCATTCCTATGGCGGACGTAGGCGCGATGCCTTGGACCACATTGTGAAGCGCCGCCCCGAAGACCGAGAAGGCGCCTCCAATCATCATGACCATCGCGGTTGTCGTCAGCCACGCGAGCACCAGCCAGTTGAGGCCCCACACGACAACTCCATGGTAGAGACCCTCGCCGCGTTCGGTGGTTCCTGAAAAGCGGGCCGTCAAATAGCCGCCGACGAACGCGGAGCTCAGCATCGAGATTGCCGTCCACACGGCGGCGCCCAGCGGTATACCTTCTGTGGGGTTCGCGTCGTGCAGGTCGACGGCCCAGGCGCTGAATCCTAGGCCGGCCAGCGTGAGCACGATCTGCAGCGCCAGACCGACCGCCCATCCGCCGAAGACGGCGCTCCACTTGATGGTGGCGGTGCCTATCGACCATTCGGACAGCGTACGATCGACTTCCATGGGCGGTTATGGATGAGCTTGCCGCGGCGCTAGGCGAAGGCTTGGAACGTCATCTCCGGTTGCCGGCGCTTCTGAGGCCCAGGCTTCGGAAGTCCCTGAGCGGCCGATTGAATAGTATTGAGCAAAGATAAACGGTCGAACGGCTTGTCTAAAATGGCGTAGGCCGGCTCGAGCAATGCATGCGCCTGCTGCTCCGTTAGCAAGATGTCGCTGGTCGCCAAAATAACCGGCAATTCGGGCCACATTGCCTGCGCGAGGTCGAGCAACTCCACTCCGTCCATCTTTGGCATGTGGTAGTCGGTCAAGAGGACGTCGTAACGCCGTTTCTTGAGCGAGTCGATGGCTTCCAATCCGTCGCAGGCTTCGTAGACGTTATAGCCGGCATCGGTCAGGACGGAGCAGATGAGCGCCCGAACAGCGTCGTCGTCCTCGGCGACCAGGACCCGCTTTCCATAGCCATCCATTGCAAAACCTCCTTGCCTTTGGGTCAAGGTTTGAGAGGTAGCAAGGTCCGGACCCCTGTGGAAGCGGGAGAACCGGCGGAACTGTCGAAGATTTGGACGGTCGACCCGGGAAATACCCCTGAGATCGGGACGCTCTGTCCAGGGGTGGACAAGGTGTCCGTCTTAGCAGGGAAAACCGAAGTAACGGAGTTTTCTCAGCAGTGTCTTGCGATGGATGCCCAAGATCGTCGCCGCCCGGCCAAGATCCTGGTTGTGCGCTTCCAAGACTCGAAGGATATGATCTTTTTCGAGTTCGGCCAACGTGACCCATCCGCGGGCTTGAGCAGCGGCCTGCACAGTCGCGCTTTGTATGCTCTGCGGGAGATCCTCCGGAAAGATGACGGGATGCGGTGTCAGCGCCAGCGCCCGCTCGATTGCGTGTTCCAACTCCCGGATGTTGCCAGGCCACCAGTAGCGGTTCAACAACGCCATGGCCTCCGGCGCAATACCGGTCACGGGAGGGTTCTTCTTACCCCCGTACATTTGAATGAAATATTGTGTGAGCAGGGGAATATCCTCGGCGCGCTCACGCAATGGCGGGATATTGATGGTCACCACATTCAAGCGATAGTACAAATCTTCGCGAAATGTTCCCGCCTTGACTAATTGCTCAAGGTCCTTTTTAGAGGCGGCGACGATGCGGACGTCGATGGTCATGGGAGACGTGCTGCCGACCCGCCGGATCTCCCGTTCCTGAATCACACGCAGCAGTTTGCCCTGCAACACGGGCGAAAGATCGGCCACCTCGTCGAGGAAGCATGTTCCAAGATGCGCTTTTTCGAGCAAGCCCTTCTTCGAGGCCACCGCGCCGGTAAAAGATCCGCGCTCATGGCCGAAAAGCTCGGATTCCAGAAGCGTTTCGGCGAGCGAGCCGCCGTCGACCGCCACGAAGGGACCGGCGCTCCTCGCGCTGTTGGCATGGATCGCACGTGCAATCAGCTCTTTTCCTGTGCCGCTTTCGCCCTGCAGCAACACAGTGCTTTCCGTGTTCGCGACGCGGGCGATTGACTTGTACACGGACACAATTCCAGGACTGCTGCCGACGAGATTGTCAAACCGGTATCGATGCCTGAGCTGCTCCTTGAGCGCCTGATTCTGCCTGGAAAGATTCTTGTGCTCCAGCGCCCGGCGCACCACCAGGCGGATGTCGTCGACGATGAAGGGTTTGCTCAGGTAGTCGAAGGCGCCCGAGCGCAGTCCATCGACCGCTGTTTTGAGGGATCCGTACGCCGTCATGAGGATCACGGGCACGTCCTGATGCCGTACTCTGAGTTCGGCCAGCAACCCCATGCCGTCCAAATCCGGCATGTGAATATCGGAAATCACCAGATCGGGCGAACGGCTGCTGATACGGTCGAGTGCGGTCTTGCCGTCGGCGGCCGTCTCCACGCTGTAGCCTTCCTTCGAGAGGATCTCGCGAAGGAGGGTCACGGTTTCTTCGTCATCATCGACGACCAGTATGTGAGAAGGATCATCCATTAATGTGTTCCTTTGCGGCTGCGGGGAGCTGGATGGTGAACGTAGTGCCTTTACCGGGCTCACTGTCGACGGTAATCCGCCCGTCGTGAGCCCGCACGGTCTCTTGCACGATCGCCAAGCCGAGTCCCGTCCCCCTGCCGGCCTGTTTGGTGGTGAAAAACGGCTGGAAAATTTGTGCGGAATGGTCGGGTTTGATGCCATGGCCCGTGTCGGCGATTTCGATGGCGACTGCGCCCGCCTGGTGCAGTCCCCGGCTCAACGTAACAGGATCGGCTGCGGCCGTGCGCAAGCAAAGCGATCCCCCGTTTGGCATCGCCTGGAGGGCATTTTCGATCAGGTGGTTGAATGCCTCCTGCATATGCTGCCGGTCCGCCTCGACAAGTGGAAGATCCGCGGTCAGTTCCGTTATGCAAGCCACGTGCTGGCGCTCGCACTCGGTACGGAACAGGCTGGCGCACTCCCGTAAGCAGTCGTTGATATCGATCTTGGTCCGTACCGGCGGGGCGCGTCTCGTATACAGCAGCAAATCCTGAATGATGCGTGAGGTCCTCTCGATCTGCGCTTCGACCGTCTGCAGGCGACCGCGCACCTTGGACGGCAGCGATAGATCCTCCATCAGAAGTTGGACATGGCCCGAGAGCGCCGTCAGCGGCGTGCCGATCTTGTGTGCCACGGTGGCCGCAAACTGACCGATAGCTGAAAGCCGCTGTGCACGGGCGGCGGCGTGCTGGGCGGCCGACAGCATTTCGTTCGAATGCGCCAAGGCCTCGTTTTTTGTGCGCAGTTCTTCGCTGGTATGACGAAGGTCGGCTTCAGCCTGCTTGCGGTCGCTGATATTGCGAAGCACAACGGCCAAGCCCGACGTCGTTTTGTCCGAACCGAGGACTGCAAACGCCTGTACGTGGAGCCACTCCGCATGGACGTTCTTCTGGCGGCATTGAATTTCATAGGCGAGCGGTTCACCGGTCTCCCGGAGCTTCCGAAACCGCTCGGGAGCCAGACCAAGAGAGCCCCAGAGGACAGCCGGCGGTTCGGCGCTCAACAGCACATCCCGTCCTTGGCCGACGAGACGCACAAAGGCATCATTCACTTCCAAGAGTCGTCCGTCGAACGTGGCATAGGCAATGGCATCGTAAGACGAGTGGAAGATGCTCTTGAACCGTTCCTGCACCTCGTGCAGCGCCGCCTCTGCGCGGGCCCGGCCGTGCTGCTCGAGCAGAAGCCGATAACGTCCCTCGCTTTCCCGCAAGGCTTCGGCGACCCGGCGATATTGCAGCAAAAAGAGGCCCGTAAACAACAGCACCACCAGCCCCAGCGCCCGGTTGATCAAGGCCAACTCGTAAGAAATGCCCTGCTTTGAATCGAGCATGCCGATCAACAGCAGGCCGCTGCTGATGGCCAACGCCACGCCGGTGTATTGGGGAAGGAGCTGCGTTGTCAGGACGACGGGAACCAGGTACAGCAGCCACACGGCAACGCCCAGCGGGAGTATGCGATCTGCCGCGAACGTGGCCAGCGTGATCGTCACCAGAAGCACAATCGTCACGGCAAGCCTGCTGCCTCTGTCAATGCGGGGCGGTCTGTGCTCGTCTATACCCATGTGCCCTGTCTCGTTCGGGGACAAGTTGTCCCGATACATCAGTCAGTGAAAACGAGCTGGAATGACGGTTTTACGGGATTGTTCTTCGTAATTTCAACGACCTACATCCGAATCGCGAGCCTGGCAATCTTTGTGCTTCCCAAGGGGAGGTAGCAAGGGCGGGTAGAAGGATGCGGGTCCCGCCGGGCAACGAACATTTTCTGAAGAAGGAGACGCCAGCATGAGTTGTGAGCGATGCGGAGGTTTCAAGGTGTTCGACTATTTTGACGGCCCATTTCACTGCAGCGGCTATCGTTGCATCAACTGCGGCGCAATAACAGACATGCAGATTGCCATGGCGACGCAGACACGGACGGTCATCCCCCCGCGCAGAACGAAGCCTGTCCGCAGAGGCTCACTTGGTGCGCCGCAAGCCGGGACTGCACATCCGAGTCAAACTGAACACCAGCCATGAATCTACACCACGACCCGCCCGTGCCGGTTGCTGACGAACGCCGGCACGTCGGAGGGTCCCTGCACTGAACAGCTTCGGAACCAAAAGCGACGAGAATGGAATCTTTTGAGCGAGAGCTTTCATACGAAGCCTCCTTTCCGATCCCACCGATTAGCCAGACTTTTATCGCCAGTGTCCTCGAAGACCAGGGGGGAGTACACTGGGACAACCCCTAGGTTAAATTTCCTGTCCGTTTCACCCGGGTCCGCACAAGGCCGTTCAAAGACGACGTCGAGCCAAGGCGAGGTACGGTAGCGGCGCGTACTGCTATCCGACCACAGTGCGGCGATCGCCCTGAACATCGCCTTCACAGTCCGTTCCTCGGCGACCGCCCACCAGGCAAGATGTCCTGACGGAGCCGACACGACTTCGTCGGGAACGCAGCCAGCCAACCTGAATCCGTACGGTGCCGTCAGCCGCAACAATTGGTCCGGCGAGTAGCCATACAGATAGGGAAACGTCAACAGATTGTTGCAGGCCATTGCCACGTCCAGCGGGCGCCTGAGCGGCCGGGGAAGGCGGGCACAGAGTCGCATCATCCACGCAAAGCAGGCACCGTTCGGCACGCGTATGACGAGCACCCCTCCATTCCGCAACAAGACGACCGCCTGCTCCAACAGCGGTCGCGGATCGGGGAGCTGGTCGAATGTGTTCCAGACCACGATGGCATCGAAGGAGCCGAGAGGGAAGCGCGCATTTTCGACTGTGCCTTCGAAGACCGGCAGTCCGCGTTCGCGGCAGAATGCCGCAACGTCCCGGCCGGGATCGACTCCGATCATATCCCAGCCCTGCTTCAGGCCCTCCAGCAGGAAGCCGCCGACGAAGCTTCCGATTTCCAGGACCCTGGGCCGTGTCGACTTGGCCAGATATTTCGCGACAAGCGGCACCTTGGATTGAGCCCACGCCTGCTGTGTCTGCAGTTCTGCGCGGAGGTATTGCTGGTCGTAATGCTCAGTCTGGTACGCATCCGTGACAGCCTGTGCCGCGGGCCGAGGATTTCGATAGAGCAGGCCGCATTCCTCGCAGGCGACGACGGCCGTCGCGTAATCCTGGGTAAACTTAATGCGATCCGTTGCTGTCGCCGTATCCTGTCTCGACCATCGGCTGCGATAGAACGATTGCAAAAATGCGTGCTGGGCGGCGATCTCCCGTTCGGAACACACGATGCGGTATCGCCGCGAGCCGCAAAGCCGGCATCCGACAGATACCCGAGGCTGGCGTTCAAGGTCCAGCGCGCTGCTACTCGCCTGTCCCACGCGTAATCCTCATGGCTCGACTCATTCCCGGATCCGAACCTCAGTCTAGGAGTGAACCCCTTGCTCGCCAACTCGGTGGAACCCAAGAACGAAATGGAGGGCCGTAACCCCATCCGCAAAAGTCCTACGCCGAAAAATTTACCTGTTGAATCCGGTAAACTAGGGTACTGCCTAGTATGTTCCCCTGAGGCTTCGGCGTAGCGTCCTCTTGGGTTCACCCCTACAAAGGAGGAGAACATGAAGCAAATGCCGACCGTTTCTTCTTCCTTCCCACCCGAATATGCCAGCATGCCACCGGACATCACCGGCAAGATTGTTCAGATGGTGAAGCGCCGGCAGGCCTGCGACATGGAAGACTTGTTGGAGGCTTGCTCCTCGTACACGTGGAACCAAGTCTTCCTCGAGGTCGACCGTTTGAGTCGGACGGGTGAACTGCGTCTATTTTCGAAGCGCGCCGGAGTCTACACAGTGACGCTTCCCGCTGCCTGACCCTTGGGTGGTGTGCCACATCAACGAGACTGATGCGACGGCAGCCGCTTTTGCGGGGCACGGTTGGTCCGTTCATACCGCATGATTGCTTCAGGCAGTCGTTGCGCAATCCGCTCCATTCGACGCTCATAAGTCACGTGCTCGTACAGTTTGTCGCGTTCCTGCCTCTCCAACCTCATCCGTTCCCAGAGCCGTAGCAGCTCGCGTGGATCATAGCCGGCCTCCGCCATGAGGTTCACGCCTGCGCCGTCCGCGTCGAGTTCATCCTGATATGTGAACAGCGCCGGCGACTGATCGTGACTTGTGTGACAAGACGAAAGGGCTTCGTCGCTCGCCAGTGCATGGGCGATCTCATGACCGAGCAAGGCCGCCAGTCCGGCTTCCGTCTCCGCGAGCCGGAACGTGCCGGCGTACACCACAATGACACCGTCGGGCCGCACGAAGGCTCCTGGTGCCGGATGATCGTATACGGCGATGGTCCAGCACAACGCACGTCCGCGCGCTGCATACGCGGATTGCCCGGCCGCGGCGATGAGCCGGGAAGACACGCGCATGACGGGATCGACAAGGAGGGGGTCTTCAGTGAGACCGGCGTTTTTCAGGATGGCGATCGCCGCCGGCGGATGCACCACCTGTTCTTTGGCGCAGCTCTGGATCACGATGGCCGCAAGCACGCATGCGACGTAACGGCGCATGTCACTACCCTAAGGCCAATTTCGCAGGGCCCAGAACTCGGGGATCGCCTAGTAGAGGATCCCCTATGCATACGGTTTAGTGACAGAAGGCCCTTCGATGTCGTCAGCGAGAGGATGTATGCGCAGCAGACTTCTATTTGGAAGGCACCTCCGGCGGATGTTGTGCGCGAGTCTTATGGTCGCGCTCTTGGCGGGGCTCCCCGCGCTGTCCTCAGGTCAATCGGACAACACCGTTGCGCTCGAGCAGCTACCCGCTCAGCACGAGGTTTCTGGGACGCTTGCCAAGTTGGACGTCGCGGCGGGAAAGGGCATGTTGATGACCGATCTTCAGAAGCCGATTTTTTTTCGTCTCGATCGGCCGGAATTGTTCGAACGGTTATCAGTCGGCGATCGCGTCACCATGCAACTTGATGACGAGGGGCGGGTATTGAAAGTCATTGAAACGCTCCCGGCGGAAGTGCACGAGCCTCCGCCGCCGGCGAAATAGGAGCCCGCGTGCAACGGCTGACACTGGCCGTGGTCAGCGCGTTGATGGCATGTTCGCTGGCCTCCTGCACCGTTCCGCGCGAAGTCACAAGAACCGCCCGCAGCGCCATCGAACAATTACTTCTTGCCGAAGCCCTCAACCGCAGTTTGCTCAACCTCGCCTTGCCGCTTCCGGTTGATCAACCCTTGTACATGGAAGTGACCGGCCTTCAACTGGGTTATCTGTCGCCGATCGTCTCCGTCCCGACTGTCTCTTCCAGTGGTGAAACGAATACCATGCCTTCGTCGACGAGCGCCTATTTTTCGCCGGCAGGGGATCTGGGGTTCGTCAAGGATGCCGTTGCGGCGCATCTGGGCGTACTGGGTTACCGTATTGCGAAGCGGGAAGACGACGCGTCCTATCTCGTCCGTGTGGTGGTGCAATCGTTCGGCACTAGCCAATCGACGTCATTTTTCGGCATGCCGCCGGTTCAAAGCGTGCTCATTCCTTTTTCGCTGCCGCAATTGACGATTTATCAAAACCTTGCCCAGGACGGCTACGTACGCTACGGGGTCGACGTCATCGAACGGGCGTCTGGCCGACTGTTCTATTCCACGGCGTGGCACAGCCACCGCACCTACCATGACCAGTACACCATCCTGTTCTTCTTCACGTTCCGCGTGACCGACCTCGAAGACGCGCCATGACCGTTGGGACAAGGGTCTTTTCATGGTGGATTCGCTTGGAACTGATTCGTTACACTGTACGCCAGTGAGCCGTCTGCCTGACTAGGGTAGTCCCTAGTAGGCAGAAAGGGCGGGGCAGCCATACTGTGCTCGCCTATCGCTTGTCATTCGTGTTCCAGGTGGGCTCCCACATTCGGAGGGAATGACCTGTCGGGACGACGAATCTCCCCATGACATAAGCGCTTCAACCGGATATTACGGATCAGAAAAGGGGCATCTATGACCGCAGAGATGGCGACGATTCTCAACGTCGACGATCAGGAACCCGGCCGGTACGCGAGGCGCCGCATGTTGGAACGCGCCGGCTACCGAGTCATCGATGCGACATGCGGGGCGGATGCCTGGCGCGTGCTCGAAGACGCGCGTCCGCAGCTCGTATTGATGGATGTCAATTTGCCGGATATCAGCGGCTTCGATCTGTGCCGGCGGATTAAAAACCGGCCGGAACTCGCGGACATTATGGTTCTGCACGTGTCCGCAAGCAGGGTGACCGGAACGGATCGGGCGGTGGGGTTGGAGGTCGGCTCGGATGGCTATCTCATCGAGCCCATCGATGAAAAAGAATTATTGGCGGCCGTCCGGTCGCTCCTTCGCCTGCGCGAGCGGCAACAGGAGAACGAAGGCTTGCTGGCGCGCCTGCGGCGCAGCGAGGAACTGTTTCGCGGCCTCTTCGAACAGGCCGCCGTCGGCATGTGCGTGGTCGGTTCCGACGGACGTCTGCTTCGGGTCAATGACAAATTGTGCAGTATCACGGGACGCGCCGAGCACGATCTCATGAAACAGGAGCTTCGAGACCTCACGCATCCCGACGATCGAGCCGAACACGAAAGCCAGGTCGGGACGCTGCTGCTCGGCGGCATTTCCGAGGTGTCCCTCGAACAACGGCTGATGCGCTCGGATGGCGACACGATTTGGGTGATGGTCACGTTGTCGATCCAATGGGACGCAGGAGGCAGGATTCAATCGTTGATCGGCGTCATCGAAGACATCGACGCGCGAAAGCGGGCGGAACTCGAACTGAGGACCCACACCGCCCGCCAACAGTTATTGAGCAAAACCATGGATCAATTGCTGCGTGTCGACGACCCGGCTGACGTGATGCAGGACATCTTTGCGTCATTGCGGACCAGCGTCGGGCTCGACAGCTTTCTGGATTACGACGTAACCCCCGACAACAACGGAATCCGCATGATGTCCTGGGCCGGAATTCCCGACGACGCACTCGAGCCGTTGATGGTGCTCAAGTTCGGCGAGGCGCTGTGCGGGACGTCGGCCGTGGCACGGAAACCTGTGATCGTCGATCGTTTGCAGTCGTCACAGGATCCCAAGGCTTCGCGGATGCAGGCCGTGGGCTCCACGGCATATGCCTGCTTCCCACTGATCGTCGGTGAGCGGCTTCTCGGCACCCTCGCCTTCGCGAGCAACAGCCGGCAGTCGTTCGATCCTGATGATCTCGAACTGTTGGAGGCCGTTTCAAATTACGTCGCGATGGCCAAAGAGCGCCGCCGCCTGCTTCACGAGACACGGCAACGGGCCGAGCAGGTGGCGGAACAGGAGGAGCGCCTGCGGTTTGCCACGGACGGCGCCGGCATGGGCACATGGGACGTGGACCTCCGCACGGGTCGCGTCGTGTGGAACCGGCAGAACGCCCTGCTGTTGGGGTATGACTCGAACGCCGCGCAAGCTTCGATCAAGCACTGGTGGGCGATCGTGCATGAAGACGATCGACCCATCCTGCGTGAGGCATTGAGAAACGCCCGCACCAGCGGGACGCTCTACCAGGCGGAGCACCGCATCCGCCGGGCGGATACCGGCGAACTGCGGTGGCTTGCACCGTACGGCCGCATTCATTATAACGGCGCCGGGCGCGCCACGCGCTTCGTCGGAGTCACGTTCGATATTACCGAGCGCAAGCATGCAGAGATGCAGCGGCAGGAATGGACGAAGGAACTCGAACGGCGCGTCAACGAGCGCACCAAGGAGCTCGTGCGAACGCACGATCGTCTCCGCGGCCTGGCGCAGGACCTGACGCTCACGGAGCAGCGCGAGCGCCAGCGTATTGCCGGGGAGCTGCACGACTATCTCGCTCAAATGCTCGTCGTGACCCGGCTGAAAATGAATCATGCGTCCCAGTTGATCGCTCCGCACGCCGCCTGTAACGTGCTGCAAGAGGCGGATCAATTGATCGATCAAAGCCTCACGTACACCCGCACGGTCGTCGCCGAACTCATGCCGCCGACGCTACGGCAGTTCGGCTTAGCCGCGGGCTTACGGTGGCTAGGCGAGCGCATGGAGCAGCAGGGACTCGTCGTCCATGTGGACGTTCCGGCGGTCACTCCGCCGCTATCGGAAGACCATACGACGATGCTGTTTCAGTGCGTCCGTGAGCTGCTCTTCAACGTGCTGAAGCATTCGGGCACCGACCGCGCATCCGTCACGATGACGGAGGACGGACAGGGCAAGCTCGAGATCGTGGTACACGACGACGGCGTCGGCTGCGACCCAGTTGCCATCCGAGAGTCACGGGCGGACAAGTTCGGCCTCTTCAGCATCCGCGAGCGAATGGAAGCAATCGACGGGTGGATGGAGCTGCAGTCACACCCGGGCGCCGGCACAACGGTCACACTCGGCGTCACGGTGGGGGCTGACAGGCCCGATGTTCAGGGCGGCGACTCCGGCGACCAGGCGGCAGTGGCCGCACAGCCGGCCGGCGTCGCGCCGGTCAACGCTCAACCGGCGGTCGTTTCCCGGCCCGTGCGCGTGTTGCTGGTCGATGATCATGCGATGGTCCGCCAGGGCTTGCGCAGCATCCTGGACGGCTACCCGAATCTGGACATCATTGCGGAGGCCGGCGACGGAGAAGAGGCGATCACGCTGGCGCGGCTGCTCAAGCCCGATTTGATCGTCATGGACGTCAACATGCCGCGGCTGGACGGGATTGAAGCGACGAGAAGGATTCGAGAGGAATTGCCAAGCACCTACGTGGTCGGCCTGTCGGTCAACGAGGCGGAACACATCGTCAAATCGATGAGGGCAGCCGGCGCCTCGGCGTTTCTAACGAAGGAGAGCGCGGCCGACCACTTGTACGAGACGATCGGGGCGGTGACACGAAAGACCACTGCCGAATGTTCAATGGACGCATCAATCCGCTGAGGCTGCATTGAACATTCCACATGCGCGATGGCTCTTTCGATGGCCGACTCTCCGCTGACATACCAGGACCTCCTTCGGGAGAACGCCTCGCTGAAAGAGCAGCTGGCGGAGCGGGAGGCGAGCGCCGAACGAGACCGCCGGACGGATGAACAGGCTCGCCTCGGCGAGCGACTGCGGCGCGTCGCAGCGGAAGCCGCGCTGCGCGAGAGCGAAGCGCGGTATCGGACGCTGGCCGATACGATGCCGCAGGTCGTCTTCATCGCCACCGCGTCGGGATTCGTCGAATACGTCAACCGGCCGGGCCTCGAGTACATGGGGCTCCGGCTCGACGAGGCGATCGGCTTTGGTTGGCTCGGAGCCATCCATCCAGACGACCGCCGGCTCGTCGCCGACCGGTGGCTCGAATGCCTGAAAATCGGCAAGACCTACGAGTTCGAACACCGTCTCCTTCGCGCCGACGGCCAGTACCGCTGGCAGCTTGCCCGTGCCGTTCCCATCGGCGGAGAAACCGGCGCGATCGTGCGCTGGATCGGCACGTCCACCGACATTCACGACCACAGAAAGGTTGAAGAAGATCTCCGCGAAACCCGCACGGAAGCGGAGCGCCAGGCGCAAGAACTTGACCGTCTCTACCAGACCAGTCCGGCGGGTCTCGCGTTCATCGATCCGGATCTGCGCTTTGTCCGCATCAATCAGACGCTCGCAAACCTCAATGGGTTTCCCGTGGAGGCGTACATCGGCCGGAGCCTGCGGGAGATGCTATCGCCGGCATTGGCCGATCGTTTAGAGCCCGTGCTCCGCCGGGTGGTCGACGAAGGCCAAGCGGCGATGAACGTGGAAATGGACGGCGCGCCTCCAGCTGATCCCGGGAATGTCCGCCACTGGCTCGCCAATTACTATCCGCTCAAGCGCCGCGACGGTACGGTGCTCGGCGTCAACGTCGTCGTGCAGGATATCACTGAGCGCAAGCGAACGGAGGACGCTCTCCAACGCTCTCATGCGTTCATCCGTCAGATCATCGACGCCGATCCGAATCTCATCTTCGTGAAGGACACCGACGGCCGCTTTACGCTCGTGAATCAGGCAATGGCCGACTGCTACGGCACGACGGTGGATGAATTGCTGGGGAAGAGCGACGCCGAGTTCACCTGCGATGCGGATGACATCGCGCATTTTCAGGGCAGAGACCAGGAGGTCATCGATGGCCTCCGTGACCTCTTCATCCCCGAAGAAGTCATCACCGACGCCTCGGGTTGCGCACGTTGGCTACAGACGGTCAAACGACCGATTCTCAACGAACAGCACAAGGCGACGCACGTCCTCGCGGTCGCTACGGACATTACGCAGCGACGCCTCGCGGAGGAGGCCTTGCGCCGGAGCGAGGAACTGCTGCGCCTGGTCACTGACAGCTCTCCGATCGCGATGGCCTATTGCGACGAGGAATGCAGGCTGCGATATGTCAATCGCGCCTACGTCGACCGGTTCGGGCTTGCGCCCGACGACGTGCTGGGCAAAAGGCTGGAGGAGGTTGTCGGCAGCAGAGCTTACGAGACCATCCGCAGCTATGCCGAGGCGGCACTGTCGGGTGTCCGCTCCGACTTCGAGACCGCCGTGCCCTACGAACGGATCGGTACGCGGTACATGCGGTGCGCCTATGTGCCCCGCACCGATCGGAGGGGCCGGACGGTCGGCTTCACCAAGGTCATGGCCGACATCACCGATCGAAGGAGAATGGAAGAGGCCCTCAGGGACGGCGAAGAACGGCTGCGTCTGGCACTTGAAGCCGGCCAGATGGGAGCCTGGGACGTGGATTTGGCCACCGACCACGCACGCTGGGACCGGAAGGAGTTCAGCTTGCTGGGGTTGCCTGAAGGGAGCATTACACCGTCGGCCGACGAGTTTTACCGGCGGGTGCATCCGGAGGACGTGGCCTCGGTTGAGGAGTCGGTGAGAAGAGCGGTCCAGGAAACCGGCGCCCTGGAGCATGAATTTCGTGTGCTAAGGCCGGACGGGGAGGTGCGGTGGCTCGCCGCCAAAGGCCAGGTCATGAACGATCGGCAGGGAAGGCCGGTGCGGATGGTCGGCGTCAACTTTGACGTCACCGACCGGAAGCGGACGGAGGAACGGCTGCGTTCGTTCACGCAGGAATTGGAAACCCGCGTAGCGGAGCGGACGCACGAATTGACGCTGCTGCATGGAAGGCTACGCGCATTGTCGACGGAGCTAAATCTCACCGAGCAACGCGAGCGCAAGCGGCTTGCTACGGATCTGCACGACTACTTGACCCAGCTGCTGGCGCTTGTCTGCATGAAGCTTGGGCAAATTAAACGCCTGACGCCTCAGACCGCTCAGGCGGAAATCGCGCAGACCGAAGGCATCGTGAACGAAGCCTTGATTTACACGCGGACTCTTGTCGCGCAGCTCAGTCCGCCGGTGCTGCATGAGTTCGGACTTCCCGTGGCGCTCAGATGGCTCGCCGAGCAAATGATCCGGCAGGAGCTATCGGTGGAGGTGCGGCAGCTGGTCCCCGACCGCCTGCCGTTGCCTGAGGATCAGGCCGTGCTCTTGTTTCAATCGGTGCGGGAGCTTTTGATCAACGTCAGAAAGCACGCCGGGACACATGAGGCTGTGATGTCCATCGAGCAAGAACATGACGATCTGCGCATCACCGTTCGCGACGAAGGGGCCGGCGTGGATCTCACGGGCGTCACTGCCACGAACCAGCCGTCGGCCACGTCTTCGAAATTCGGTCTCTTCAGCATTCGCGAGCGGATGCTTGCAATCGGCGGCCGGTTGGAAATCGAGTCTTCACCAGGCTTAGGAATGGTATCGCGGCTCATTCTCCCCTTGAGAACTTCTCACGTCGAAGAAGGCGGTGAACGGCGCGAGGGTACGCCGGACCGGACATCCAAGCCGCAGGGTGTCGACGAAGAGGCGCGCATTCGGGTACTGCTGGTCGATGACCATCCGATGATTCGCGAGGGTTTGCGTGGGTTGTTATATGTACATGAAGATCTCGCCGTGGTGGGCGAGGCGTGCGACGGAGAAGAAGCCCTGATTCTGACCGACAAGCTCCGGCCGGATTGCGTCATTATGGATGTGAACATGCCCCGGATGGATGGCATCGAGGCAACCCGCCGCCTCAAAGTCGCGTTTTCCGGAACCGCTGTCATCGGCCTTTCCGTGAACGCTTCACGGGAAGTCGAAGTCGCGATGCGCCGCGCCGGCGTGGACCACTTCCTCTCCAAAGAAGCGCCCATCGACCAGATCTATCAGACAATCCTCGCGGCTGCCCGCAAAGCCACAGGCGGCTAGGGCACGTGCCGTGGAAACCGCGCGTCTCCTGGTGCCGCCAGGCGTGAACGGGCACGTTCAAGCACGAACGCCTGCCCTGGCTCGTTTCTGTTGACGATGAGCGGGCGATTATCGTGCGGCGGACTCTGCGGGTTGAGGAGGCCGTTCGGGCTGGGCTTCGGCCCGTTGCTGTGGATCGCGCTGGCTTTGCTCCTCTTTCGCGATCGAGGCGCTGCGCAAAATCATGAGGGTCTTGGCTTGGCCATTGGGAAAGACCCAGGCGTCAATCCGGTCGCCGGGTTGCAATTGGCCATATTTTTCGGTTTCCGTCCCGACGTGGATGTGCGCCTCCTGGCCATTCTCATCTTTGACGACGAACTCCTCGCCGTTTATCGAGATGATGTCGACCACGAAATGCTTCGCTTCTTGCATCGCGGCATCGGCGGTCGACTGGGAGAACAAAGCACAGACGCCCAAGACGAGACTCAATAACCACATCATAAGAAAGCACCTCCCATGGCAATGCTCGCGACACTCGCGTGTCACGAGCATGCTGTTGAGGGGTGACAAAGTCAGTTCACGCTCTGTTCGGTTATGTCACGGGAGGACGTCGTCCCATGACGAAACTGACTGCGGCGAAAATCAAAAAGACCACGAACAGAACATACGCGATCTGCGTGGCCGTCCCGGCGATTCCGGACAACCCGAGCAATCCGGCGATGATCGCGACGACCAAGAATGTGACAGCCCAGCTGAGCATAGCGGACTCCTTTCGTCAGGAAAGGTGAAAGCGCACGGCAGAGAGAAGCCTCATAGCATCTCTCATATCTCAGATTTCAAGCTCGGAGCTGCCCGATCAATTTCACACTTGAGATCTGAAAATCGCATCACTGATAAACCCTCGTCTCCTGTGTCGTTTTCAGACGTCCCTCAATCTCGTCCGCCTCGCGTTCACGATTGGTGTTGCGAAGAATCGCCGCCAGCACTTCGAGCGTCGAGACCAGTTGCGGATCTCCAGGCCGAACCCGGCTTTCTTCAAGGATGGCCAGCGATTTGTGGATCAGCCGTTCGGCCTCACCCATCTGTCCTTGAATCGCATAGAAACTCGAAAGAGTCTTCAACGACAAGGCCGTCCGGGCATGCTTACCGCCGTATTCCTTGAGGTTGATCGCCAATGAGCGTTTGAGCAGCGGTTCAGCCTCCCGATAGCGCTCCTGGGTGGCGTACAAAATGCCAAGATTTTGGATAGTGGCGCCCACCCCGGGATGATCCGCGCCGAGACCTTTTTCGCCGATCGCGAGGGCGCGGCTGAAGAGCAGTTCGGCTTCCAGTGGTCGTCCCGAGTTGGCATAGACCACCGCCAGATCGTTGGCCGCGTCCGCGACCCGCAGGTCCTCCAGTCCGTACTTTTCGGCTTGCTCGAGGGCGGCGGTGAGCAACCGCTCGGCATCAACCAAACGGCCTTCATGCAGCGCTTGCAGGCCACCCTGGCGCCAGGTGTTCCATAACGTGTCTTGAGCGAAAGCCAAACCAGGCCATGCTAGCGCCACGAGCATAACGAGTGGCATCCATTTTCGTATCAGCCGCGTCATGAGAGCGCTCCTCTCAGGCGTTCGTCCGCTCCTCTGCCGCTCGGGCTAGCGCGAGTTGGTCCCGAATCGCCATTTCCATGAGACAGGGATCACAGTACCCATCGATGATGTCGTATTGTTCGGATGCCAACTGTCCACAAGCCATGAAGGTCGTCGGATCGATCCATTGGTCCAACTCCGTGCCCAAGTCAGAATTAAGCGGCTGGACACGCCAGCAGGCCGCGCACATAAGAATGGCCTTGAGGTCTTCCATATTCACTCACCGTACACTGCGGTACCTGAGCCCCTAACTAGGACCTCTCCCAGAAATCGCGGGCACGGCACCCCAGCAAAGGTCGGCTGCATTGAGCCAACCATGCAAGCGCGCTGGTCCCACAGGGCTTGCAACTCTGCGAGATCGGAGCGTTTTCACGTCCTTGATGAGCGCCGGGATGCTCAAAAGTACAGATGAACGCCGATGCCGTACCATGATGTGTGTTGCGCATAGAATTGTCCGTCGGGAGAGGGGCCTACATAGTATTCTCCCAAGAGTTGAATCTTGCGGTCCCCGACACGGGCATTTTCGAATTGGACTCCCGCCATGATGGATTGTCCCACCTGCCAGCTTGTCCGCTCGTTGCACTGAAAATCAGCATAGGCGACGGGCCGCAGCCGGCCGCCCAGAAACGTCCTGCTGCTGACCAGTTCAATGCCCCATTGAGTCGTGCCCCGTCCGAGGTCCTCGGGGAAACGGTGCACAATGTATCCTCCCCCGCCATACACTCTCAGCCACGCGAACACCTGGTAGGACAGTTTGACGTCGACTTCTTCATAGCTGAGGTTGATCCGCGTCACTCCCGGATTATTCAGAAGGAACTCATCACCCAAATGTGAACTCTGATGCTCGATCCTGAGAAATCCAGTCAAGGGGCCGTTCCGATAGCTGGTCAAGAGCCCGACCCGATAATCCGCGTTGACGAGGTCGATGGATTGGGCGCTGACGTCAAAGATGCTGAACACGCCGGCTTGAACGCCGAACTCCCATTCGCCGTCGAGGAAGGCCTTGTTTCGGTAAATGGCGAAGGTTTCGCCGAAATTGGCGGCGAAGACTCCGTTGAGATTCAGGCCCTCCCTGAACTGCCGATAGACGCCGGCAAAGTGAGGCCAGCGGGGATCGGCATGAAGCGGCGCAAACAGGGCGCCGTGCGGGAGCCACTTCGGACCGGCCGTGGGGATGGTCGTTTGGACGGCATCGTCGGATGGGGGAGCCGCAGCAGGCGAATCTGCGCTCCGGACGTCGACTCGCGACACGCCCGGAATTTGTTGCAGCGCCGCCACCAGCTTTCCGCGGTCGATCGTCGCAAGCGATTTTGTGGTGACCACGACGACGCCGTCATGGACTTCGACGGCAGCGTCGGTCACACCGAATTCATGCTGGACGATGCTTGTGGCGTATCCGGCGATAAACTCATCGGACGCGATGGCGGGCGCCGCCAGGCTCAGGAGCAGCCCGCTCAGCACCCATGCCCCGATCATTCGCGCGGGAGCGCCCACTCAGACTCCTCACGTCCCCTGTGTATTGCCAATGTTCCGACTAGGCACAAAAAAGCGGACCGAAGCGCGTGTCCCGGTCCGCTCGTTTGCGTCTCGTAAACTACTTGTTCAACCGCGCCATGCCGGTCTGGGCGTCGACATACACAGTCTGACTTTTATTGTTGCGATCGATGACTTCAATCTTCCAGATCGTCCTGTCACCGTCTTTGCCCAGGTCGGCTTCCGCCGCTTTTCCCGGCACGGCCTTAACCGCGCTTTTGATCGCTTCCTCCATGCTGATTTTGGCGTCGGCAATCAACTCTTTGTTGGTCTCGAACAGCGCCCACGACGGACCGGCCGACAATGCCCCGATGATCATTGCGGACAGTAAGAGCCTCCACATGCTGACCTCCTTCGCTGCGTGGCATGACATTATTTGATGGGTTCACGCTCCACTTGGTCTGGCTTGTTGCCCTGGAACCACTTGTCTGCCCAACCCGCTATGTCATCCTTTTGCTGTCCGTACCGTTCCTGCACCTTGCCGAGAAACTTGTCATAGTTCCCTTCGATCTGGGTCAGGTCGTCGTCCGTGAATTGCCCCCATTGCCGTTTCAACTCTCCTTTGAACTGTCCCCATTTGCCCTTAAACGTATCGGCGTTCATAACGGCTCCTTTCTTATGCCTCTTAGGCCCTCATCGGGATAAATTCACTCTATCGCGGGACATGATGAGGCCGTGCTGGATGATTCCCTGGCGGTCAGGGGAACATGCCCCGGCGATTTGAGGCCTGGCAGGATACGCCGTCCTCAGGGATGGGCACTGGAGAATCCACGCAAAGGTTTCCGGATCGGGACGGCCGTCTCGATCTGCATCAACGCAAGCGAACGGCCCTTGAGATCGTAATGCTTACCCTCCGTGACCAAGGGCGCGTGGGCGGGAATCACGTCCTGCACGGTGTCCAGGACGAGTTGCCACTGCACGTTGGCCGGGGGAGTGGGAAGCGTGAACTGAATCGGCTCGTGATGAGCATTGATCAGCAACAAGAACGTATCGTCGAGGATCGGATTTCCCAGATAGTCCTTTTCCTCGATTCGATCTCCCGCCAGCCGCACGCCGAGGCATCGCACATAGCCCTGCTTCCAGTCGTCCTCCGTCATCTCCCGGCCATCGGGACGGAACCAGGACAGATCCTTGATCTCCGCGCCGTAAATACTTCGCCCTTGAAAAAATTGCCGCCGGCGGAAGACGGGATGGGCCGAGCGCAACATGATCAGCGCGCTCGTAAAGGTGAAGAGCGCCTGTTCTTCGCTCGAAATGTCCCAGTTGAACCAGCTGACTTCATTGTCTTGACAGTAGGCATTGTTGTTGCCTCCCTGGCTGCGCCCGATCTCGTCCCCACCGCAGATCATGGGAACCCCTTGGGACAGCAGCAAGGTCGCCAGCATGTTGCGTTGCTGGCGCGCGCGCAATTCCCGGATAGCGGGATCATCGGTCGGTCCTTCGGCTCCGCAATTCCAACTTTGGTTGTCGTCCGATCCGTCCTTGTTGTCTTCCAGGTTCGCTTCGTTGTGCTTGTCGTTGTACGAGACGAGATCGCGCAGCGTGAAGCCGTCGTGGGCGACCACGAAGTTAATACTCGCGAACGGCTTGCGTCCGCTACCTTCGTATAGGTCGCTGCTGCCCGAGAGGCGGTAGGCCAGTTCGCTGGCCTGTCCGCCGTCGCCTTTCCAATAGCGCCGGATAGTGTCCCGATACTTTCCGTTCCATTCGGCCCAGCCGGCAGGGAAGTTGCCGACCTGATAGCCGCCCTCGCCGATGTCCCACGGTTCGGCGATGAGCTTGAGCTGCGAGAGGACGGGGTCCTGCTGGATGATGTCCAGAAAGCCGCCGAGCCGGTCCACGTCGTGCAACTCGCGGGCGAGCGCCGCAGCGAGATCGAAGCGGAAGCCGTCGACGTGCATTTCGAGCGCCCAGTACCGTAGGCTGTCCATGATGAGCTGCAGCGTCCTCTGATGCCGGACGTTCAGCGTGTTGCCCGTGCCCGTATAGTCCAGGTAATAGCGCGGCTGATCCGGCACCAGGCGGTAGTACGCCGCGTTGTCGATGCCGCGAAACGAGAGGGTAGGACCCAGGTGGTTGCCCTCGGCCGTATGGTTGTAGACGACATCGAGAATCACTTCGATGCCTGCGTTGTGCAGCGTCTTCACCATCGTTTTAAACTGATTCACGGCGTGCTCCGGATGAGTGGCGTAGCGGAGCTCCGGCGCAAAAAACCCAATCGTGTTGTATCCCCAGTAATTGGTCAGGCCTTTGTCGACCAGGTGTTTGTCCGCGACGAAGGCATGCACCGGCAGCAACTCAATCGCCGTCACGCCGAGGCGTTGGAGATACTCGATGACCGGCCGTGTCGCCAATCCGGCATACGTGCCGCGAAGGCCCTCCTGGATCAGAGGATGTCTCGCGGTGAAGCCGCGAACGTGCATTTCGTAAATGACCGTTTCGCTCCATGCACGCCGTAAAGGCTTGTCTTCTCCCCAGGTAAACGCCTGCTCCACGACCACCGATTTCGGCACGAGCGGGGCGTTGTTGCGCTCGTCGAATGAGAGATCCGCCTCAGGATCGCCGATGGTATAGCCGAACATCGAATCCGACCAGCGGAGATCACCATGGAACGCCTTGGCGTACGGATCGATCAAGAGCTTGTTCGGATTGAAGCGATGGCCGGCTTGCGGTTCATACGGCCCGTTGACACGGTATCCGTACAGTTGTCCGGGGCGGGCTTCGGGCAGAAAGACGTGCCAGACCTGATTAGTCCTCTCTTCGATCCTGATGGCGTGCGTCTCCTTTTCCTGATCATGACGATCGAAGAGACACAATTCCACTCCGGTGGCATTTTCGGAAAACAGCGCGAAGTTCACGCCTTCGCCGTCCCAGGTCGCGCCCAATGGATAGGGGTGACCCGGCCGCGTCGTCACTCGTGCCATAGCATCGCTCCTTTATTGACTCACCGCCGCATTCATTGCAGTGCGCACTGAGCCGGACTTTCTCTCCTTGTGTTTGCCCACAGGCTCGCCGGGCGGGCCTTGCCGCGCTACGGTTTGGCAAGCAAACTCACCAGATCCTCCGCGTGTTCTTCTTCTTTGGCTGTCACTTCCTCCAGCAGGCGCCGGGTCGTAGGATCGTCTCCGCCGATGTACTCAATCATCTGACGATAGCTGTCGATGGCGATCCGTTCGGCCACGAGGTCCTCCCTGATCATATCTTCCAACGATGTACCCTCGGCATATTGGGAATGACTCCGGTCCAACAGGCCTTCAGGGGAGAGATTCGGCTGGCCTCCTAATTGGACGATGCGCTCCGCGATCCGATCGGCATGCTCCTGTTCCTCCTCCGCATGCTCGAGAAATTCGCTCTTCACACTTTCCGAGCTCAGGCCCTGCGCCATGAAGTAATGTCGTTTATAGCGTAGCGTGCAGACCAATTCGGTGGCCAGCGCGTCGTTGAGGAGCCTCAGCACGACCGGAGCTTTCGCCTTGTAGCCCGCCGTCATGGCGCCGTTTTCTATTTGACGCCTGGCGCGATCGCGAATCGTCTTCACATCGAGCACAAATTGTTGCTCTTGCATGTCTGCCTCCCTGTATGAACCTGTTGTTATGTGTTGGTGAACTGAGCCGGATTTGCCGGGAACAGTGGAGGGAATAGCCCACACACTCAACCTGTCGCCTTCAGCACCGTAAACCCGGCACCTGACCGGGCCTGGAACAGTTGTCCTTGGTTCCCGCTGTCCGTCTTTGCCTAGAACATCGCCTATTTAGACCGATGGAAGGTCCCTGCTCACGGGGATGACCTGTTTATATTTCTACCGTAAGCCTGGAAGACCCGAGCCGACACTCGGAGGACCCCGAGGCCTCAAGGGTTTCGGCTAGGGGATGGCCTAGTTCTCGCATACGGCTAACTCAAGGTAAAACAAAGCAGAGGGTAGAACCTCCTTGAACCGAAGGGCAGGTTTGTACCATGATGGGGGGCGGCTCCTTTACTAGGGGAATGGCATGTCCTTACATACGCACGCGGCAAAAGTTCTCCTCGTCGACGATCATCCACTCGTCCTAGAGAGCATCCGTCATCTGCTTGAGCCTCATTTCACCATCGTCGGCATGGTTCAGGACTCCGGAGATATCATCAGCCGGGCTTTGGAGCAGCGGCCTGACGTGATTTTGCTGGATGCCTGCATGCCGGGCCTCAGCGGGTTTGCGGCCACCAAGCAACTCAAGAAGCTACTGCCGTCGGTCAAAGTCATTCTTGTCACCATGTTGACGGAAGCGATCTCGATCAGCGAGGCGTTCCGTGCCGGAGCGAGCGGATACGTCTTGAAGCAGTCGGCTTCCGATGAGCTTCATGCGGCGATCGAGAGCGTGCTTGCGAACAAGCGCTTCCTATCAAAGAAAATCGATGCGGAAGTCCGAGAGGCGGTAGAACACGAATGGTTCAGGCCGGAAGGCTACTCAAGCGATTTGACGGGACGGCAGCGGGAAATCCTGGTGTTGCTGGCGGAGGGGCGCTCGACCCGCCATATTGCCCAGCAGTTGAACATTTCTATGAAGACCGTGGAGTTTCACAAGGCAAATATCACGCGAAAACTCGGTGTCCATACCACGTCCGACCTGATCAAGTTTGCCCTCGCTCAAGGCATCACGACCTTACAGTTTTAATCCGCAGCCGACCGACTGCGGATTTCAAACCTCATATTTGACGACCAGATTCGATTCTCAGACTGTAAGGTCTGAGTCTGAGGTCCACTCAATGAATTGAGGTCAAACCGGCTGCAATTGCATACTTCGTCAGTTCCGCTGCTGTCCGGAGCCGCAACTCTTTCATGATCCGCGTCTTGTGAAATTCGACGGTCTTCACGGAGACGTTGAGAATCGACGCGATTTCCTTCGTCGCTTTTCCCTCCGCAACCAGCTGCAAGACTTCCCGCTGCCGTGCGCTTAATGTCTGTGCGAACCCGACTTTGACCTCTCCTGTAGCTGAAGCCGAGGAAGGATTGACGGCTTGATCGACGAGGCTTTGAGCCACCATAGGCGAGACGAACGTCCGTCCTTTGACTACTTCGCGGATCGCCTGGACCAATTCCGAGCCGACGGACTGCTTCAGCACATATCCGGAGACGCCGACACGGAATGCCTGGGTGACAAAGTTCGGCTCCGAGTGCATTGTCAGAACGATGATTTTGAGGTTCGGATTGTTCTTCTTCAGCTGCTGTGACGCATCAAGGCCGTTCAACAGCGGGAGTGAAATGTCGACAACGACGATGTCCGGTTGAAGTTTCGCGGCCGCAGCCACGAGTGACCGTCCGTCGGCAACGATGCCGACCAGCTCGTATTCCGGTTCAAGGAGCTTTTGAATGCCTTCAGCGACGAGAACGTGATCGTCCGCCAGAAGAATCCGGTACGTATCAGACATAGGGGGTACCCTCGCAAGCATGTAAGGGAAACGCTAGTGCCTGCTTGTGTATGAAAGAAGTGTACCTGGCTTCGATAAGCCCCCACAAGGGGATGGAAGGGGCGTCAATCAAGGGGTTTTACCAGTCTATTCGTACCATCGTTCGACCCGCCGAAAGCCATAGTAATGTGGGCGGATCAGTACAGCACGTTGCAGTTCGACGCCAGTCCATGGCGCATGCACAAAAGTGACTATCCGTGCGGCGCATTCCACGGCAAGGAGTTCTACTTAAATCAGCGAGTCGCGCGCGGAATCAGCTTAGCCAGCGCAGCAGGGACAGGCTTGTCACGAATGGTGCCGACGCCGATGAATAGCCGCAGTGTTGACAATTACATGCGCGATGATCCGAACGGAATAGTGCATGAGACGAGACGAAATTCCAGAGAAGTTGTGGACTCATACTGTCCTCGCGTTCAGCAAGGGTGATCCCGCGCATTCTGTTCTGCGTTTCGGACAATGTGTCTTCGAGATCCTGGTTTCAGGACACGTTGTCCGGATTTTCAGAAGCTTCTCTGGCAGCAACCCTTGAAAACCTCCAGGTTGTCCCGCATTACGCGATCGGTGCGGTTCTTGCTGAGGCACGGCAACGCGCCTGTCTATCGGTGCAACGCAAGTGAGGCTGCGCGGCACTGGACCATTCACCCACGGGTGGGCGCCCTGCGGATGCAGGGCCGTGGGGTCTGTCATCGAAAGGAGATTGTCATCATGCGCTCTTCAACCCGCATCCTCAGCAGAACCTTGACGGGGGTAGTATCTGTCCTCGCTCTCGCTCCGCTCCTTTACTTTGCCGCGTGCAGTAGCAGTGACAATAACGGCGGCGGAGGATCCCCGCCGCCGTCCAATAACAACGCTCCAACCGGCTCAGCAAATCAATTTGCGTATGTGACTTCGGCCGGAACGAGTGAAATCCAGGCATATAGCGTAGACGGCAGTGGAAACCTGACGCCAATCGGCGGCAAGGTTAATACTGGTAATTTACCGCACCACGTCAATGTGAGTTCTGGCTCGAAGTTTGTGTATGTGTCGAACCATGAGTCGAACTTCCTCTCCGGCTGGAGGATTAAGTCAGATGGCAGCTTAGAGGCCATGAATCCTGCCGGCGGCTCTCCAGTGACAACCGATCCTAGTCCCCATTCCTCGGTCACTGACACAACCGGCAGCTTCCTATACGTGGTCTCCGCCGCGGCGCCCGGGAATTCAGAAGGCCCCAGCACCATACAGGCGTATAGCCTTGATGCGAACGGCATTCCCACGCCCATCGCAGGGACAAACTCTTGGGCAGCCGGAACGCATGGTCATAATGTGGCGATTTCGCCCAACAACCAATTTGTGTATGTGGCCGCGGAAGGTTCCGGAGAAGTGCTTGCCTACAGCCGTGACCTGACGACGGGTGCGCTCACGCCTCGTGGCGTGATGAGCGGAATGCCGCTGTGCACTGCCGTCACCGTGTCAAACGACAGTCGGTTCGTCTTTGCGGCTTATTCCAATGCCGTGAACGTGTTTTCGATTGGCTCCGACGGTTCGTTGACGCCGATCACCCCAACCGCCACGTTTTCCACCAACAATTTTGGGTTTGGCAGCGAACCCCATTCGATTACCCTCCATCCGAACGGGTTAGCGCTCTACACGGCAAATCTCAATCCCAATCCGGGTAGGGTCTCGGTGTTCGGAGTGAACACAACCACGGGGGCGTTAACTGAACTGCAGCCCAATCCTGCGCCTGCAACCGGTTCCGGACCGGGCCTCGGTATGTTCCCGAATTATGTTGTCGTCCATCCGAACGGGCAGGTGCTATTTACCGCCAATCAAGGGGACTCAAGGCCGGGTTCACTTGACACCGGTTCGGTGTCCCGATTTACCGTCAACGGCGATGGAACATTGGTCTCACCAGCCACTCTCGTTCCCAACACTGGTGCCGGCACCAATGCCATCGCGACGACGAAGTTCTGAGTCTGTTCCCGCTTCGCTCTTCTATCGGAGAGCGAAGCGGTCGACAGTGGACATGCGTGATGTTACAGCGGTTCGGTAGTTCGGCAGGCGCTGGTCCTTACGATAGCAGGAGTTTTTGTCAGCACAGTATGTCAACGGCCGGGTCGCACAACAACGGCCCGACCGTTGGCGGCCTCATGTACTGGGCGGCGGGATCTCTGGCTCCCAAGGGGCTGTTCAGCGCAGGACCTCCGGGCATACCGGGTAAACCGCGTCCGGCGCCGGTGAAGACCGGAGCGCCCGGTGTTCCGGCAGCCGCTTCCTGAGTAGTGGTCGCAGGGGTGAGCACATTAGCCGGAAGTCCGCTGGTCGGAGCGGACGACGGCTGAATTGGGGAGATTGTGACCGGCGAAGGCGCCAGCGGATTCTGGGGCTGTATGCTACCTGGTAGCGTCTGGGGGAAGCCCGGCGAAAGGACGGCAAACCACAGCCCTGTCGCAAGGATGACGGCACTTCGGCTGACGCGTATCATGAGGGTATCCTACTTCATCCGGTGCGATGAGCGCCAGAAGCTCGTCGATCTGTACCTGAAAGCGGAATTGTGTCGATGGTCATCATCCTCATGGGCGCCGCCGGCGCCGGTAAGACGACCGTCGGACGCAGCTTGTCGAAGGAGTTGCAGTGGCCGTTTCTCGATGGCGATGCGAAGCATTCAGCGGAGAGCATCGCCAAGATGGCGCGAGGCACGCCGCTCACCGACGAGGATCGCCGCCCGTGGCTTCAAGCACTGAGGCAGTCGATCGCCGGCTGGATTGAAGGACGGATGGATGCCGTCATGGCTTGTTCGCTGTTGACGGCGGCGTACCGCTTCGCCGTTCTCTCGGGATACGAACCCCACATCAAACTGGTCTATCTCAAGGCTTCGCGCCAACTCCTCGAATCGCGCCTGACCTCGCGTACCGGTCATTTCGCGGGAGTCGCATTGCTCGACAGTCAGCTCGCGCTCCTCGAGGAACCGGCCGATGCGCTCAGCGTCGACGCCTCGAAGCCTCCTGAGGAACTCATCCGGACGATCCGTCTTAGCTTACACGTGTGAACGCCCTCAGTCCTTGGGATTGGCCGGAGTTCTCGTCGCCTCTTTGACGGGCGGCTCGATCTTGATCTGCGGTCCTTCGACCTTCGGCAGCACGCCTGCCCCTGGTTTTTCCAGCACCCGCCCGTCATTGGCATTGCGCAGGTGCTGCTGCGAATGCTGGTCGTCGAACATCGCCGCTTGTTCGAGCGCCTTGGTCCCAGTGGCGTTCTGCTGTCCGGGGTCGTTGCTCAGCGGCTTTCCATTGACGGGATCAGTGGCTTTTCCCATGGGGTAGCCTTCGTGCTTGGGCAACATGCTCGGGTTCGCCGACACGCACAGGGCGCTGAACATGATCATGACGAGGGTGAGTCCGATCGTCGGAAAGGCAGTCATGTCGTCCTCCTTTCGCAAACATCGCGCGAAAAATTTGCCCATCACGGAGTTGTGGAATCGGTGGTCTGACCGGTGGCGTCGGATGTGGTTGAGGATCGGGCAGCGGAGGCTGAGGAGGGGGAAAAGGATCGGGACCCGGCGGTGGCGGCGGGTCGGGATCCGGATCGTTGCGAGCGGTATACAGGCGTCGCGTCATGGAATGCCAAGCATACAAGTGCGTGGCAGAGATGAAGCCTCGGTAGTGCCCTAGCTTGATGGCGTTCGATGCCGAATGGGCATTCCATCCGAGGCCAGTGACTTCACCAGGTGCGCTCATCACATCGCTGGGCTATGTGTACGTCCGAGGAGGAACCACATGCCCAATCATAAACAGCGGAAGAAGAAAGGCGGACGGAATAAATCGAAGAAGATCAAGGCGATGAGGCGCTCACTGGAAGCGCGGCGTGGCGATGGCACGGCCGACGCGCGCGGCCGGTTTAAGAAGGGACTTGCCGATCAACCCGACAGGCAGACCTTCAAACCAGGGTCGGCCAACGATTTCTACAGCCGTAAGGCCGCGTGACGCGGCGCACACACGAGAGGGAGGCGCACATGGAACGATCAGTGATGGAACAGTCAGGCGCGACAGAGGAGCAAATTCGCAATGCCATCGACCAGGGGGCGATAACCAAGCAGTATTTCGCTCAACCGCAACATGTCGTGAGCTCATTGAACCGGCTGCGTTCGACGGAAATCACCAGTTACCTCCAGTACAAGCAGCACGGCTATATGGCCGTCTCCTTGCTCTCTCCCGGCCTGAAGGCCGAGTTCGAAGCGCACGCCGAGCAGGAGTTGTCTCATGCCGATCGCCTGGCGACGCGCATCCAGCAACTGGGCGGCGTTCCGATCTTCGATCTCAAAGAACTCGCGGGTAAAGCGGCAGGCATCGGCGTCCATCCGGAACAGGGGAGCACGCTTACGGAAATGGTGGTTGAGAACCTTTTGCTCGAGCGGCGGCAGGTCGAAGCCTATACCGCCCTGATCCGGGAACTCGGCGACAAGGACCTGATCACGCGGGAAATTCTGCTCAAGATCCTGGCCGAAACGGAAACGCATGCGAGCGAGTTGGCGGACTTTTTGAAACGGACAAGCGACAAATAGAACCTGATGTCATTGCGAGTAGACGCGTGACAGCCGGGTCAGCGCTTCGACGTACCCGTCAGTCGCGTCTTTCGTCAGTTGAAAGCAGGCGCACGACTCGCGGGCGAGCCCCTCTGCGTCGACGATCGTAACCTCGCGTGCGCCTTTTGCGATAAGCCGGCGGTGCTGCAGATCTTCGAGAGCGCGGCGTGTCGTCTCCCTGTCGATTCCGACCTGTGCCGAAAGAAACTCGGTTGTAAACGGAAATTCTTTGAGTCCGGCCCGGTGGCTATGGTCTAGAAGCCAACGCGGGATGCGCTGCTCCGGAGAATGGAATTGGCTGCATCCGACGGAAATGACGATCTGGCGCATCAGCAATAGATTGTACCGGGAGAGCACGGCGTTCACGTAAGGAAGCTTCGGCAGCAGCTCGATGAGCGCGGCCGCCGGCAGGCGGACGATCGACCCCCCGATTTCGACAATGTTCAAGGCCGGCGACGTCTCGCTGCCTTGCACGACCCACGCTCCTGTGCATCCCTCTGCTCCGATCAAGGCGACGTCAAGGGTATGCGTGCGGTCCTTCATGTCCATCATGCTGATCGCGGCGTCGATGGGAAAGCAGAGATACGTCACTTCTTCGCCTGCGCGGTCCATGACGTCTCCTAGGTACACGCGTGTCACCTCGCTGCGCTGCTCGATCATGCGCCGTTCTTCGGACGGCAACCCGGCCAGGATCCGATTTCTTGCAAAGGGGTTCGACAGAGCGGACATAGCGATACTGTGCTGTGGTGGAGGTGATTCCCTTGCCCGCGCTGGAATTGCCAGTCCGGGCAGGGGGGACCTGACGATCAGGACACGAGCGGCTATGTTTCGATGCCTGGTCCGAGTCCGATGCGGGCTCGCAGGAGATCGTGCCGTGTGACGGAATAAGCGACTTGGCCTTGCTTAATGACGGGAATGTTCAGCAAATGCTTTTCCTTCATGAGTCGAATGGCGTCGGCAATGGAAGTCGATTCATCAGCCACGTAATGATCTTTGTTCATCAACTTGTCTGCAGTGATTTGACTCAAGTCTTGCCCAGACTCGATCGCTCCCAGTAGGTCGAATTCGCTCACGAAGCCGACGAACTTCCCGGCATCATTCACGATCGGCGCACCGGATGTGTGTGAGGACAGCAATTCCAAGGCGATGTCCATGGCGGTGTGCTTTGGTTGAAATCGCAAGCCGTTTGTTCCATCGATTTCTCCAAGCGTGCGGAATCCGCCGGCAGGGACCCCCTCCATCATGGTGGTCATAACATCCTCCTAATGGCTGATCGATCAATAGATCAGGCAGAATGCCAGGAAGGGGAAGCTTTCGACACTAGCACGATCCCGAGGCTGGACGGACGACGGCGTCAGGTTCGATCCAGCTTCGCCAAGGCCAGCAGCAATAAGGCGGGTCGGCCGATCTTCCGCTTCCATTCCGGACGACGCTCCAACATTGCGGCCGTAACAGGCGGCTCTTCCATCGCGGTGACCGTCAGCCCGGCCTTACGGACCGCCGCGAGCAGATCCGCCACTTCGTGGACATGCCCGGGAATGCGGAGCCGGTCCTGCCGCGAGATCTCAATATCGGATCCAGTAATTCGCTGCATCTCCGGATGAACGGCGGCCATGACGGCATTGCCGCCTCTGCCGAGGACGGCCGCCACGTCATCGAACAAGCGTTCGGCCGATGCGACATGATCGACGACGAGACCCGACATGACACGGTCGAAGCTTCCGGGGCGGAATGGGAGGCACGTCGCCGATGCTTGCACGAGGCCGAGGTTGGTCCCCTCCGCGATCTGTTTCCTCGCCCTGGCCAGCATATTGCGCGACAGGTCGACGCCGATAATTCGGTAGGCGGAGCCAGTGAGCCGTCGTAGATAGCGGCCCGTGCCGCATCCGAGATCGAGAATGCGGCAGCGTGGAAACGGCCGCAGGTGTCTAAGGAGAAACGGTTCATCCAGCCATGTGGATGGATCGCTATCGTCGTAGAACGCCGCCCAGCGGTCGTAGCCTTCGGCGGTCGCTTTTTCCTGCTGTCTTTCCATACAATGAAGCTTCTGCACAAACTGGTCGAAATAACACTGGGACAATGGAGAGGCGGGGCTGGTACCCTGTATGCTTTCTGTGTGCCTGCTTGCGGATTCTAGGGGTGGCACCTAGCTGCCATGCGAGACCAAATCAACAAAGATCAACGGTTGAGCACGATGATGAGCCCTAGAGAGACCAAAGGACGCCGCAGCGAACTTCAACAGGGCAAGCGCTCCGAGGACAAGACCGGAGAGACCAGAGGAAAACCAACCGTTGAGAAAACCGGCATGCCGCCCGGACGAACCTGGGGCTGGTTCCTCGTCCTGCTGTTCGTGAATTATGTGCTCGTCAGATTGTTTATGCCGAGCCCCGAGCAGCCTACGACGGTGCCTTACACCTTCTTCAAAAGCCAGGTCGCCAGCGGCAACGTCGGCGCCATCTACAGCGAGGGAGTTACGATCACGGGCCGCTTCATCACGCCGGTGCTGTATCCGACACCTGACGACAAAAACCCTTCCGCGCCGGCTCAGAAGCCCAACGAAGAAACGCCGACTGGAAACCGATCTACACCGACAACACCGCCCGCTAAAACCACACATTTCACGACCATCCTGCCGGCGTTCGTCGATCAAGGCCTCGAAGCATTTTTGATCAAGAATGGCGTCGAGATCAGCGCCAAGCCCATCTCGGAGGAAACGAGCCCGTGGCTGACACTGCTGTTCAGTTTCGGTCCCGGCGTGCTCTTCATCGCGTTTTATATCTGGTTGTTCCGGCGGGCAGCGCAGCAAGGCGGGGCTCTCATGGGCGGCGGCCTCATGGGTATTGGAAAGAGCAAAGCCCGACGTTACGACCAGGACACCACTACGAAGGTCAGGTTTGACGACGTCGCCGGCATCGACGAAGCGGAGAATGAACTAGTCGAGATCGTCGACTTCCTGAAAGATACCGCGAAGTATACGAGATTGGGCGGCACCGCCCCGAAAGGGATACTGCTCATAGGGGCACCAGGCACGGGCAAGACGCTCTTGGCGAAAGCCGTCGCGGGAGAGGCCGGGGTCCCGTTCTTTTCAATGAGCGCCGCTGAGTTTGTCGAGATGATCGTCGGCGTCGGCGCAGCCAGGGTAAGGGATCTATTCAAAGAGGCGCGCGAACACGCGCCGGCAATCATTTTTATCGACGAGCTCGATGCCATCGGCCGAGCCCGCGGACAGGTCGCCATCGGCGGCTCCAGCGAACAAGAGCAGACATTGAATCAAATCCTGACCGAGATGGACGGATTCTCAAGCCGCGAAGGGATCATCGTCCTGGCCGCCACCAATCAGCCCGACGTGTTGGACAAGGCGCTGTTGCGGCCGGGTCGTTTTGACCGCCGTATCGTGGTCAACCTCCCGGACAAAACCGGCCGGGAGGCCATTCTCAAAGTGCACACGCGGCAGATGCCGCTGGCGAACGACGCGATTCTCGCGGACCTTGCGGCGGTCACGCCCGGGTTCTCGGGAGCGGATATCAAGAACCTCGTCAACGAGGCCGCGTTGCTGGCGGCGCGCCGCGGACAGAATGAAGTACGGCATAAGGACTTTTTGGATGCGCTTGAGAAAATTGTCCTCGGACCGGAGCGGCCGATTCTCATGAGCCATGCCGATCGCGAACGCATTGCCTATCACGAAGGCGGCCATGCGATCCTCGGTCTCGTCGTGCCGGGCGCGGATCCGGTGAATCGCGTGACCATTGTTCCCCGCGGCCAAGCCCTCGGCGTCACGTACCAGCGGCCCGAGAGCGACCGCTACAACTATCCCGAGCCTTATCTGCGGGCACGAATCATCGGCATGCTCGGGGGCCGTGCGGCGGAAGAGATTGTGTATGGCACGAAGACGACCGGTGCCGAAAACGACATCGAACAGGCAACCGACCTTGCTCGACGCATGGTGACGCGGTGGGGGATGAGTGACCGGCTTGGTTTAGTGCAGCTGGCGCCGCGGGAAAATCCTTATCTGAGCGGCTCGCCCGGGTTCGTGGGCGCCAAGCCCTTCAGCGAGGAGACCGCACAAGCGATCGATGCGGAAGTATTGAAGATCATCAATCAGAGCCACGAAGAAGCCAAGCGGCTTCTCACGGCCCATCGAAAGCAGCTGAACGCCTTGGCGGAAGCGCTCCTGTCACGGGAAACGCTCAACGAACAGGAGATTCTCGACGTCACCGGTCTTCCGCCGGCGCCAGCGCTGGACACCGGTGCGGTCGCCGCCTCGGGGTCCCTCCGGTCGATCGCGCAAAGCGTTTTTTCGCAGGACCACCCACCCACGCGACGGTCACCGCACACGCCTTGATCGAGACCGCCAACACCTGGGGGTCTTCAGAGCATCGCGGACGATGATTCGCGGGCTGTCTAAGCGACCAGATGTCCTGCACTCAGACACTTTGTTTTGCGGCATCCCGCCGCAGGCGCGGAAGCGCAGTTTCATTGCCTGTGGAATTGCTGGTATGAAGCACTTCTAGAGGGAGCCCATACGAGGGTTGCCGCATCAAAACGCCGCCTGGCCTGGTGAATTCCCAAGTTCTCGTCCTAAGCCTCAATCGGCATTCGCCTTGCACCCATCATCGTAATCAGAACGCCACTAAGGAGCACATGATGGCGGAAACGAGAAACAGCATCGAGGACGTGTGGGGACCGCGGACCCCCTACTACAATGACTGGCCGGTGCGGGTGGACGAACGGACCACCGAAACGCCGGAGCGGTGGGTCCAGTCAGCCTGCGTTCTTTGTTCCAACGGCTGCGCGCTAGACATCGGCGTTAAGGAGAGCCGCATCGTGGGCGTCCGCGGACGAGAGGACGACCGTGTCAACCGTGGACGATTGGGACCGAAGGGTCTGCACGGCTGGCAGGCGAACCACAATGGCGATCGTCTGACCAAGCCGCTCATCCGACACGGCGATCGGTTTCAGGAGGTGAGCTGGGATGATGCCATGGAACTCATCGTACGCCGGTCAAAAGAAATCCGCGACCGGCATACCAGCAGCGCGATCGGCTTTTATACCAGCGGCCAATTATTCCTCGAAGAGTACTACACGCTGGCCGTCATCGGCAAAGCCGGTCTCGGCACCCCGCACATGGACGGCAACACGAGACTCTGCACGGCGACCGCAGCGGCCGCATTGAAGGAGTCGTTCGGCACCGACGGGCAGCCCGGTTCGTATACTGACCTGGATACGACCGATGCGGTGCTCGACATCGGGCACAACATGGCGGAGCAGCAGACCGTGCTCTGGATGCGAGTGCTGGACCGGCGCCGGGGCCCGCGGCCGCCGAAGCTCGTCATCATCGACCCGCGGCCGATTCCGTCCGCCTTGGAAGCGGACGTGCATTTGGCGCCGAAACCGGGCACGAACGTACCGGTGATGAACGGCCTGTTGCATCTCATCATCGAGGAGGGCTGGATCGACCGCGAGTACATCAACGCCCACACGGTCGGATTTGACAAGCTTGAACAGACGGTGGCCAAGTGGACGCCGGAGGAGGTCGAGCGCGTGGCCGACGTGCCGGTTTCCAAGCTGCGTGCGGCAGCCGAGATCCTCGGCAAGACCCGAACGTTGGTCTCGACCGTGTTGCAAGGGGTGTATCAGTCGATGCAGGCGACCGCCGCCGCCTGCCAGGTCAACAATCTCCATTTGATCCGCGGACTGATCGGCCGAGACGGCTGTGGCATCTATCAGATGAACGGTCAACCGACGGCGCAAAACACTCGCGAGACCGGTGCGGACGGCGACTTTCCGGGGTTCCGCAATTGGGGGAATCCGAAGCACATCGAAGAACTGGCGACGCTCTGGAACGTCTCTCCGGATATCATTCCGCATTGGGCCCCCCCGACGCATGCGATGCAGATCTTCCGGTATTGCGAGCAGGGCTCGATCAAAATGCTGTGGGTTTCGGGCACGAATCCCGCCGTGTCGCTCCCCGATTTGCCGCGCATCCGCAAGGTTCTCGACAACGAGCAGCTGTTCCTCGTCGTGCAGGACGCCTTTATGACGGAAACCGCGTCGCGCGCCGACGTGGTGCTGCCGACTGCGCTCTGGGGTGAAAAAACAGGCTGCTTCACGAACGTCGACCGCACGGTGCACCTGTCGCATAAGGCGGTCGATCCGCCCGGTGAGGCGAAATCGGACCTCGACATCTGGCTCGACTATGCCCGTCGCATGGACTTCCGCGACAAGGACGGCGGTCCGCTCATCAAATGGAACACGCCTGAAGAAGCGTTCGAGGCTTGGAAGGCCTGTTCCAAAGGGCGGCCGTGCGACTACTCGGGGATGAGCTACGCGAAATTGACCGGCGGCTCCGGCATTCAATGGCCCTGCAACGAACGGTTTCCCGACGGCGCCAAGCACCTCTACGCCGACGGCCGATTCAATACGGACTCAGAGTATTGCGAGACGCACGGCCATGATTTGGACACCGGCGCTCAAGTCACACCGCAGCAGTATCGTGCAAACGATCCGAAGGGGCGCGCCATCATCAAGCCGTCGGACTACATCCCTCCTTATGAGCAGCCGGACAAGCAGTTTCCGCTGTGGCTAACGACCGGCCGCACTGTCTACCATTTCCATACGAGGACGAAAACAGGACGTGTGCCGGCTCTCCAAGACAAGGCTCCGGACGCCTTTGTGGAAATTTCGGAGGAAGACGCGGCCGCTTATGGCGTCCGTGAGGGCCAAATGGTCGAGGTGCGGTCCCGGCGAGGGTATGCGGTTGTCCGGGCGCGAATTACCGGCATTAAGCGTGGCGTCCTGTTCATGCCGTTCCATTACGGCTACTGGGACGACAACTCCCGCCCGCGCGCGGCGAACGAAGTCACGCTTCCGGAATGGGATCCGGTGAGCAAGCAGCCTCACTATAAATTTTCGGCGGTCCGTATTCGCCCGGTCTGACAACGAGCAGGGAGGATTCTATGCACGTCGGACTCTATCTTCAGATGGTGAAGGTCACCGAGGAGGAGTTGGAAGAGGCGTTCAAGACGGTCGCCGAGCATCATCACCAGGAGCCGGACCTGAAGGAGATCTGCACAATCCTTTCGTCCTGGTCCGAAGCGAAAGCCAAGTCGAGCGACCGGTTCATTCAAAAGTACGGCCGGGAACGAGACCGGGAACCGCAGCGGCTCTACAGCGATCTCTTTCAGGGCCCGCGGCGGGGGGGACTGGCCCTCTTGCGCGATTTGCACGATTTGTGGCTCATGACGGCGGAAGCGCAGATTGCATGGACACTGCTCGCCCAAGCCGCCCACGCGCTACGGGACAAAGACTTCGTTCAGACCTGCGAACACAACAAAGAGCAAACCCATCGGCAAACGTCCTGGCTCGAGACCCGATCCAAGCAAGCCGCTCCCCAGACGCTCATCGCCGCATAGTCCGCAACATCTCACAGAGACGTTTCCTGCGTCCGATTGATGTCGGCGCTCACTCGGGTTATAGTCCCCGCTACCCACGGGGATGGAGTCCCCCAGATAACCGCCGTTATGGCTGATGACTCCTACGCGAGACCGCTGTCGGCGTAGGCTCTTCACCGCCAGGCGGATCGCAACCTACAATCTGGAGGACTCCATGGAAGAAGCGTTTGCCCTTGCCGCAGTGTGGCTGTCTCTCGCCGTCCTATCCGCTCTCATTGCTTCGGCGCTGCGTCTCTCCATCGCACTTGTCGAAATTTGCGTTGGCGTCATCACCGCCGGGGTACTCGCGGCCTTCGGCCGGGCCGATTTTCTCGCCGCACAGTCGGAATGGCTTCGGTTCCTCGCCGCAGTAGGGGCAATCCTCCTGACCTTTCTTGCCGGCGCAGAACTCGATCCCGCTGTGATGCGGCGCAAACTGACCGAAGTGAATGCGGTGGGTTTGGTGGGCTTCTTTGCGCCGTTCCTTGGATGTGCCGCCGTGGCCCATTACGGACTCGGATGGAACGCCGATGCGAGCTGGTTAGCAGGCATCGCCCTCTCGACGACATCAATGGCGGTGGTCTATGCCCTGATGCTCGAGACGGGATTGAATCAGACGGACTTTGGAAAAGGGATCCTCGGCGCCTGCTTCATCAATGATCTTGGGACGGTCGTTGCGCTCGGACTGCTCTTTGCGCCGTTCACGTACAAGAGCGTCGTCTTTGTGGTCGTGACAATCGTCGTGCTCTTGTGGCTGCCGATGAGCATGAATTGGCTGACGCGCCATTATGGCCATCGGACGGCCGCAATCCGCACGAAGTGGGTGATGCTCGTACTGACTGGCCTGGGGGCGCTGGCGTTGTGGTCGGGCAGTGAAGCCGTCTTGCCAGCCTATGTAGCCGGAATGATGTTGGCCGGCGGAGCTGCCAAGGATGTTCACTGGATGCGCCGACTGCGGACGCTGACGGTCGGGTTTCTCACGCCGTTCTATTTTCTTCGCGCAGGCACATTGGTGTCGTTGCCTGCTCTCTTCGCAGCCCCGCTGGTGTTCCTCTCGCTGTTGGCGGGAAAAGTGGCAGCCAAGATCTTTGGGTTATATCCCTTAATCGGTGTGTTCCGGCAGGATTCAAGGGAACGGTGGTTCTACACGCTGTTGATGTCAACCGGCTTAACGTTCGGCACGATCTCCGCACTCTTCGGGTTGAATCATGGTCTGGTCGACCGAGATCAGTATTCATTGCTGGTTGCGGCCGTGATTGCCAGTGCGGTTGTTCCAACAATCATTGCGGCGAAGGCATTCCTGCCGACTCATTTGATCCATACAGATACTAGTACACCACGGAAAGCGGCTTCTCTCTCTGGACTCAGCGATGAAGGGTAGGCGACTTCCGGCTTCGTTGGAGGATCATTTCGAACCGGAAGGGGTTCCATGCGGAGGCCCTGAAATTTTCTCCAGCAACTCCTTACAGTAATGCCGGATGAACAGCACTTCTTCTTTAGTGAGGGGGCGATGTGTGGTCATGCTAACGATGAGACGCTCGCACGCGTTTCCGAAGGCGCGTATGTCATCTTTCAACTGCATGCAATCAAGTGTCTCAGCAACACCGGCATTTGACCAGGCTCCTTAGGAGGTAGGACACGTAGGGCTTTTGTAGGGAGCGAAAAACGTCCTCTCTGCGCATGTACTAGAATTTTTGATGATTATGGTGCGCCGCAGTCGTGGGCCAGGTGTCTCTGAAATGAATGATCGTGAACGTAAGGGACGAAGACCGCAGATGTACGATACTGTATTTAAAACCACCTAGAAAAGCGTCCATCCACCCCAAAAGCACGAATACGATACGGCGGGCCTGCAAGAACGACCTGGGAATAACCCGAGTGCCGCCATGTGCTGGGGGGAAGTATCTTGGAAGAAGAATGAGGAGGTGAAACATGAACTTTAAAACAGCTATGAGTGCGCAGGCCCAGGGAGGGATCCCCAATGAGGACCGAGCAGAGATCCTTCATCGGTTTGGACATTCCGCTGCTGTATTGCGTGACGTGCTGTACGACGATAGGGTTGTCGATGAGCAGGAATTCGTGTTCATTGATAAGCATTTTCAGATCCTCCAGCTGGCCTATTTACGTTGGAAACGGAAGCACCGGCCGACGGATGAAACGCAGTCTTTGATGTAGTCGAACAATTTCTTCATACCAATTCCGCCTATTGTTATAAGACCTCGACGAACATTCACTCGAGTCGTGCTGTCCTTGTATGGCGAGGGGACTGACCCGTCAAGACGTTCAAATGGGCGTCACCTTACGCCTGCTCAGGGACTATCTCAGCGTGCCGGCGGGAACGCTTGCGACGGTCGAGACTATCAGCAGTGGAAGGAATTGGCACTTTACCGTTCGCTGGAAGTCGCATACCCCAATTGCAAGCGTATGGCGACCTCAGCACGGTCATCGTATTCTACCAATGGAACGCAGTCTGAACCTATCGGAGGAAGACCTCAAATCATTTGAAATTGGTACGGATCAGGACCTTCTTTCTCCTCTTCCGCCCGCCGAAGTTCCAGTGGTCGGGCCACAAAATGGCGAGGACGGGCATCAGCTGGGTATTCCCTTTAACGAAGAATGATCACGAGACCGCCAGCAGTGACCTCTCACAAGTAATTACCCATCTAACGGCGAAGTGGGCACCGGCGAAGTGGGCACCTATCCTTCCTCAACATCTTCACCGAGTAGCGGACAATGAGGCAGGCGGAGGCTTTCGTGTGAGACTAGGGTGCCTCCAAGTCGGTGCTTGTAGCGCTCTCCGGTAATATTTACGTCATGATTGCAAATGGACAAAACGTAGAAGACTGGAAAAACAACATCCTCAAAGACGTGGAAGGGATAAGGCAAATTCTCTTGTCTGCCAAACGCGTCGCGGTGCTCGGCATTCGAAGTGAGAAGGATTGCTCTAGGCCCGCCTTCTACGTGCCACAGTATTTAGTTTCAGCCGGGCTTGAAGTGATTCCGGTGCCCGTCCATGATCTGAAGGTCGATGAGGTCCTAGGCCAGCCGGTTTTTCGGCGGCTCGCCGACATTCCCGGCGAGTTGGACCTCGTTGACGTCTTTCGCCGCTCAGAAGACATCCCAGCCCATCTTGATGACTTGCTCGCCAAAAAACCTACGGCGGTGTGGTTCCAGTCAGGAATTCGGAATGACGAGATTGCAGAGCGCCTGGCTCGGGCTGGCATCAAGGTGGTGCAAGACCGGTGTTTGATGGTGGACCACCGAAGGTACGCCAATCATGAGAGGCATTAGTTAACGACAAATGCCGACGGCCCCGGATGGCTCGCGCTGATGGGGCAGGGCACCAGCGAGCTGCGTTCAGCGATCGAAAGAGCAATCTTCTTGGGTCGCCATCACCCACCGAAAATCAGCCGGTATGACTGATGCGGAAGCTATGAGAGCGTTTAGGCGCCATGCATAATCTTCGGTCACAGTCTGGCCACACTCGCACGCGCATCACTCCTTGTATTTGACCCACATTCGCCAGTGAATCGTCATTCACCAGTGAATCGTCGGCATGGATAGGTGCTGGTACCGTCACTGACCGTCACGATAACCAGGACCGAGCCACTTCCGGCAGGGCCGGGAGGACGACAGCCCTGCTTTTGGGGGATTCTCATATATGTTTAGAGCTAATAGTATACCCGTGGACAATTATGCCTCCTCTTGAACCTCTTCCTCTCAGCGTGATTATCTGCACCCGAA
>JBKPSD010000054.1:0-4628 GCA_046734935.1 Nitrospirota bacterium | reverse complement strand
GACCTCAAAAAGGTGCTTGGCAAGCGTGGCGCGCTCAAGGGCTACCGTGTGGGTCGTTTCGTCGAAAAGCCCAACGCCGTCAAGGCGGCGCAGTATCTGAAGGCCGGCGATTACTACTGGAACAGCGGGATGTTTGTCTGGCGTGCCGCGACCATCCTGGAAGAGATCCGCCGCCATCAACCGGCGCTCGCGCGCGGCATGGAAGAGATTGCCCGGTTGATGGAGCAGAGCTCTTCAAGAGCGGCCGTCGACGAGGCATACCGGGGATTGCCGTCTGTCTCCATCGACACAGGCGTCATGGAAAAATCCGACAAGGCGGCCATGGTGCCGGTGTCCTTCAAATGGTCCGACGTCGGCAGCTGGGGCAGTCTGGATGAGGTTGCCGGGAAGGACAAAGCCGGCAACGTTGTGGGCGGGCGCGTCGTTGACATCGACAGTCAGCGGTCGATCGTTTATGGAGACCGGCGCGTGGTGGCGACCATTGGATTGACCGACATGGTCGTGGTGGATACACCCGACGCGACGCTCGTCTGTCCGAAGTCCCGTGCCCAGGACGTGAAACGGATCGTCGATATCCTGAAGCAGCAGGGAGCCCCAGAACATCTCGAGCATCTGACTGTGCATCGACCGTGGGGGTCCTACACCGTCCTCGAAGAGGGTCAGGGCTACAAGGTGAAGCGGGTGACCGTCAACGCGGGCGGACGTCTTTCGCTCCAACTGCACCATAAGCGCAGCGAACATTGGGTGGTCATCGCCGGGACAGCCCGCGTCACAAGGGGAGACGAGGTCTTTGACCTCCAAATCGGGCAAAGCACGGCTATTCCGGTGGAGACGAAACACCGGCTGGAAAATCCGGGTCGCGATACCTTGCACATCATCGAAGTGCAGAACGGCCCGTATCTCGGTGAAGACGATATCGTCCGGTTCAAGGACGACTACGGGCGCACTCCTGCAAATTAAAAGGACACAGATGGCACTGTTTCGCGAATACGACCTCCGCGGCATTGTCGGCAAGGAATTGACGGAATCAATCGCCGAACGTGTCGGACGTGCTTACTGCACCTATGTCAAAGATCGCGGCGTGAAGACCATTTCGGTCGGCCGGGACGGGCGGTTGAGCTCACCGGGCCTCTTCGACGCATTAGTGAGAGGGCTACTGGCCGGCGGGATGAATGTGGTCGATGTCGGCATCTGTCCGTCGCCGTTGGTGTATTTCTCGCTTTTTCAGTTGCCGGTCGACGGAGGCATCATGATCACGGGCAGCCACAATGCGGCCGAATACAACGGCTTCAAAGTCTGCGTCGGCAAAGAAGCGATCCACGGAGAAGCCATACAAGAGCTGCGCCGTGTGATGGACGCGGGTGTTTTTACATCCGGCAGCGGAACGCGGTCGGAGCATCCGATCATTCCTGATTATCTCGCCTACATTACGAAGAGCTTCTCCGGCGTCGATGCAAAGTCTTTGCACGTCGTGATCGATTGCGGCAACGGGGCGGCCGCGCTCGTGGCAAAGGACGCGTTGGAGCTCCTCGGCTGCCGGGTGACCGGCCTCTACTGTGAGTTGGACGGCCGGTTTCCAAACCACCATCCGGATCCGACCGTGCTGGAAAATCTCGGCGATTTGATGAGGGCTGTCAAGGAGCACAAGGCGGATCTCGGTATCGGCTATGACGGCGATGCCGACCGCATCGGCACGATCGATGAGCAGGGGCGGGTGCTTTGGGGCGACCGTCTCATGGTCGTGTATGCCCGCGACATCCTTTCCGCCAAGCCCGGCGGCACCATCATCTCCGAAGTCAAAGCGTCTCAGTGTCTCTACGACGACATTGCCAAACAAGGCGGCCGGCCGATTATGTGGAAAACCGGTCACTCGTTAATCAAAGCCAAGATGAAAAGCGAGCAGGCCGTGCTCGCCGGCGAAATGTCCGGACACATGTTTTTCGCCGACCGCTATTTCGGCTATGACGATGCAATCTATGCGTCCTGCCGCCTGGTCGAGATCTTGGCCAAAACCGGGAAGTCGCTGTCCGCGCTGGTTGCGGATCTCCCTCCCACCGCCGTGACGCCGGAGATTCGCGTGGATACTCCCGACGCGATCAAATTCCAGCTCGTTGAGCAGGTGCAGGAACGGTTCACCGGCTACGTGAGGTCTCGCCAGCCGATCGGTCCCGGTAAGGACATCGTGCGTGAAGTCGTGACCATCGACGGCGTGCGGGCGATCTTCGACGACGGATGGGGCTTGATTCGCGCGTCGAATACCCAGCCGGCCTTGGTCCTGCGATTCGAAGCCGTTTCGCCCGACCGCTTGACAGTGATCCGGACCGCGATCGAGGCGGAGTTGGCGGCCGTCACACGCGGCATGCTTCCCTAGTGCTTCGCCGGGCACCAGTTATCATGACCCGCCTTGGCTGTTGGTATCTGTTGGCCTGCTTGATGGGAACGGCCCCTGGCGCGGTGGCCGCTGCCTCTGAGGCTTCCGTTCAGGCGGTCCGGACCGGCGAGCGCTTCACCTACGATATTTCCTGGTTGAATATCCTGGCCGGAACCGCGGTGATGGAAGTGCAACCGGATGGTGCCGGCGGCGACAACTTGCGAGCCAAACTGGTCACGACGGCGCAGTCCCGCCCTGCGATCAGCAAGTTTTTCCCCGTCGATAATCGCGTCGAATCGGAATACGACCTGCGCACCCAACTTCCCCAGCACATGGTCTTCCATCGCCGCGAGGGGAAGAACAAGGAGGATATCGAATATACCTTTCATCACGCGGAAGGAACCGTCACGGCGGTACGACAGGGGACGACCGAATCGCTTCCAATTCCGGCCGGCACACAGGACTTGATTTCATGCCTCTATTACGTCCGCAACCAGCTGCCGATGACGCCGGGTGCGTCCCTCATGCTGAACGTTCACCACGACAAAAAGAATCGCCAGGTCGAGGTGAGGGTGGAGAAGATCGAGACCCTGGAAGGGGCCTGGGGCAGGGCCGAAACAGCGCAAGTCGTTGTGATCATGCCGTTTAAAGGCATCTTCATCAATAAAGGAAACATCCGCGTCTGGTTCACGACCGACGAGCGGCGTATTCCCGTTCGGATGAAGGCCAAAGTCATTATCGGCGCCATCGTGGCCGACCTGGTCGACGGATTTCCGCGTCCCAAGGGGCCGTCGTAACGGGTCCGAGATTCGTTGCCCGTCCACCCGAGACGGGCTATAATCGCTCACAATTATCTTATTGTTCGGGCTTCCCCCGCGCGGCGTGAGGGAGAGCTCTTGGCTTTATAAGGTCCTGCCCCCTTCATGGCACAACAGCCGCTCACCGTCGAACAGTTTCTCAGGGCCAATCCCCCGGCCTCGCTCGGGGGCTCCGGATCTCTCACGGCTTTGCTTTCCGCCATTGGATTGGTCGGCAAGACACTGGCCCGCGACCTTCGGATCGCCGGCCTCCTCAACATGCTGGGGACGACCGGCGAAACCAACGTGCAGGGAGAATCCGTCAAGAAACTGGACCAAATGGCCAATGAGACGTTTGTGCAAGTCTTGCAGCGCGACGGGGTAGCTGGTGCGCTCGCTTCGGAAGAGATGGAAAAGCCGGTGTTCGTGACCTCGCCCGACAGGCCCGCCCCCTATATGGTGCTCTTCGATCCGTTGGACGGCTCATCCAATACGGACGTGAACATGCCGTTGGGTTCGATCTTCTCCATCGTCGAGCACCAGAATCCAGCACAGCCACTGGGAGACAACGATTTGCTCAGAAAGGGGACCCATCAGCTGGCCGCCGGCTATTTTTTGTTCGGACCCAGCACGATGCTTGTCTTCACGACGGGTAAAGGCGTTTATGGCTTCACGCTCGATCCCAACCTCGGCGAATATCAGCTGTCTCACTCCGGCATCAAGATGCCGTCGCGCGGAAAAGTCTATGCCGTCAACGAGGGGAACTACGAAAAGTGGCCGGAGGGCACCAAGCGCTATATCGACTCACTAAAAAAGCCGGACAAGGCGGCTGGCCGTCCATACAGCGGCCGCTATTCAGGCTGCCTCGTCGCCGACGTCCACCGGCTCCTGTTCGCCGGAGGAATTTACCTGTACCCCGGTGAGGTCAACAAACCGGAAGGAAAACTGCGGCTGCTTTACGAGGCCAACCCCATGGCGATGCTCGTTGAGCAGGCCGGGGGCAGGGCGAGCAACGGCGACATGCGCATCCTCGACATCGAGCCGAAAAAATTGCATCAGCGCGTGCCGTTGATCATCGGCAGCGCCGACGACGTGCGTGATGCGGAAACCTTTATGCATGTGACCGCGGGACGAACTTAGCGCGGTAGCAAAAGAGCGCCGTTGCCGTAAGGCTCTTGGAAACGAGCATGGCAATCTCCTCCGGGGAATTCCAATAAGGACCGCTGATGACACTTAGAGGTTCACGCGCGATTCCATATGTGCTCCTGGCTTTGGGCGTCGTCATCGGCGTCGTGATGGCCTCCGAAATCGGTTGGATGCCGCACGGCGCGGCCGGACCCGATGCACCGGCGACCGGCGCCGTCCGTCCCGTCGCCACGGTCCCGCAGCAACCGGTGACCGGGGGATCTGCCAAGAGCCTGTCTCTTATACACATCTGACGCTGCCGACGACGATACCAT
>JBKPSD010000053.1:0-5217 GCA_046734935.1 Nitrospirota bacterium | reverse complement strand
CGCGAGGACGACGGCCTGGAGCAGGCGCAGACCCAAAAGCTCGAATATCTGTGCCGGAAACTCCGCCTGAAATCCGGCGACCGCGTGCTGGACATGGGGTGCGGCTGGGGAGGATTCGCCCTGTATGCAGCGCAAACCCATGGCGCCCTCGTGCACGGGATCACACTGAGCCGCCGGCAGGCGGAGGTGGCGAATCAGCGCATCACGGCCGCGGGGTTGTCGCGCCGCTGCCGGATCGAGGTGCGGGATTTCCGCGATATCCACGGCGAGCGGATGTACGACAAAATCGTCAGCATCGGCATGGTGGAGCACATCGGGAAGCACCGCTTGCCGCCTTACTACGAGCAGGCCATGCAGCTGCTCGATGCGGGCGGAGTCTTTCTCACCGAAGGCATCGGGACGCGTGACGGCCAGTCGAACCTTGGTCCATTCGCAAATCGATATGTCTTTCCCGACGCCGAAGTGCTTCCGGTCGAAGACATCGTCCGAGCGGCGGAACGCTCGGGCTTCGAGGTGAGGGACGTGGAGACGCTGCGCGAGCATTCGGCCTTGACCCTGGAAGCCTGGGGGCGGCGGCTCGAGCAGCATCACCAGGAAGCCGTACGGGCGGTGGGCGAGGTGACCTATAGAGTGTGGCGCGCCTACATGGCGATGTCCGCCTACTTGTTCCGTCGCGGACGGCTGAGTCTCTATCACACGCTGTGCGTGAAAGCTGCGGACGGGTGCGCCGGTATTCCACTCACGAGGAAGGAATGGTATGAGCCGTTGTCCCGGGCACTCAGCGTGCGGAAGGACGCGGCCTAACTGATCTCTCATGGCCAAAACTACATCCAGCGGAGGAGGTTCGACCGGATGGCGATCGTTGCTGCGGGAGCGCAACGTGCGATGGCTGTTTGCAGGGCAGACGATCTCTCAAGTGGGAGACGGCGTGAGCAAAGTCGCGTTGCTCTGGTTCGTCTATGCGATGACCGACTCGGCATTGAAGATGTCGCTGATCGGGGTGCTGCAAACGATTCCGCCGCTCCTGTTCGGGCCCTTTGCAGGCGTGCTGCTCGACCGCGTCGAGAAGCGCCTCGCCATGATCGTCATCGATGTGATGCGGGCCTTACTGCTCGCCGCTATTCCCATCCTCTACGCCGTCGGGGTGCTGACCCTGCCGTGGTTGTATGTGCTCGTCTTCGTCACCGCGATGTTTTCGATGGCGTTCGGACCGGCCCTCAATGCGACGCTGCCCCTGATCGTGAAGAAAGAGCAATTGACCGGTATCAACGCGTTGATGCAAAGCGCGCTGACGATCGGCCAGCTTCTCGGGCCGGCGATCAGCGGGATGCTCATCGCCGCCTTCGGCGCACAAAACGCGCTGTATGTGAATGCCGCCGCTTTCCTTGTCTCCGCGCTGAGTAAGATCCCCCTTCGTCTTCCGCACGTCCGTGCCCACCACTCGGGTGACAACGTGTGGACGCAGGCAATGAAAGATCTCCGGGACGGAGTTCGGTTCGTCTTCGTCAAGCAGCGCCTCCTGTTTCTGCTCATGATCGTCGCCTCGATTTTTATGTTAGGGTCGACGGCATTCGTCTATCTTTTGCCCGTCATCGGGGATCGGCTTCTGCATGTGGGCCCGGTCGCCCTTGGATGGCTCTGGTCGGCACTAAGTGTGGGCATTCTGGCCACAACAGTGTGGCTGATCTGGAAGCCGCAGCAAACGATCTGTACGCGCATCTGGATGATCGCAGTCGCCGCAGCGGTCGCCGCCGGCGCCGTCCCGAGCCTTTTAATGCATGAGTCGATAGTGTGGGCTGCGGGACTGATCGTGGCCATCGGCGCAACTTCCGGGCTGATCACACCGCTGGTCGCCGCCTCGCTCCAGGAGCGGACGCCAAAGGACATGATGGCGCGCGTCTTCGGTCTGTTCAACACCGGCACGATGGTGTCTGCCATGGTCGGCATGACTCTTTTTGGATGGGTCGCCGACCATTTCGGCCCCGGCATCAGCCTCGCCGCGATCGGCCTCGTCAATGGCCTGGCGGCAATCGTCTCTATGGTGCTACTGCCCTCGTGTTACCGCCTTGCGAAACAGACGTCCGCGCAGCCGGCCCACTCGTTACGGCGTGCCTCGTAAGGACATTCTGTTCAACATTCGGAGACAGCTTGGGCTTGCGGTAAAGACCAAGAGGGCAGGGCGATGCTCGCCGTTCACTACCGGCTGATCACATCACGTAGGAATCAATGGCCCTGGAATTGCAGCGTCATCACCTATGAGAAGGCCTGTGCTCTGGTGCGTGTTATGGTTCGCGATCGGCGGTGTGGCTGTTCTGAGCCATTCCGCACAGGCCGAATACTATGTTGCGGGCCAGGTCGGCGTGAACTTCGCCGACAGACTTAAAGACATACAAGGCACCGGCAGCCTCGTCACCGTGGCGCCTCGTTTTGAGAATTTCGACTTGAAGAACGCCGTCCTCTACGGTGCGAAGCTCGGCTTTTTCCCAGGCAATGGCCCGATGGGGATGGAACTGGATGTCTTCAACAGCCAGCCGAACATTAAGGGGATGGGCGACATTCCCGGCATCCATCTGCGAGTGACGAACGTCGGTCTCAACTTGATGCTGCGGTATCCGGGCCAGACGTATCAGCCTTACGTCGGGTTCGGGGGAGCAGCCTTGATCGGACACATTTCAAAGACCGTGGACGTGCAGAGTGATACCGACGTTGGATTCGGCGTCAATTTGTTGGCGGGGCTGCGGGCATTCGTGACGCCCTACGTGGCGGTCTTCACAGAGTACAAGTATACGAGGGGCACGCTGACGTTCAGCGAAGCCTTCGGCTCCACCGGCGGCTTTTCGGGAGACTATCAGGCGCAGCAAGTCGTCTTCGGCGTGTCGTACCATTTTTAGAGGCCCATAATGGTGAACCGGAATCCTGTCAGCGTTGTTCTTTCCATGATGTTCACCGCTACCCTTTTCTCTGCTTGTTCCGGTGCCAAGGTCATCCCGCCGGAATTGGCGGAACAGATCGACAAATCCGCGTCGTTTTCCGAAATTCTGGCGTCCCCGCAGTCATACCAGGGACGCACGATCCTGCTTGGAGGAGAAGTGCTTGCCTCGAAACGGATGCAGGACGGAGTCGAATTGGAAATGTTGCAGCTTCCTGTGAGGGACGACGACGATCCGCCCGTGGACCGGCGCAGCGAATCGCAAGGCCGGTTCATCGCGTTCGACCGCGGCGGAGGAGATCCGGCCTCGTTTCCTCCGGGAACCAGGTTGACGCTGGTTGGTACCGTCTCGGGAGACGACACGCGCCGCCTCGATGAATCGACGTACCACTATCCGACGGTTGACGTGAAGCATATGTACGTCTGGAGTGAAGACAGTTATCGCGACCGGTCACGCAATTCCGTCGGGCTCTTTGGAGGGGTCGGGTTCGGATTCGGAGGAGGTGGCGGAAGAAGCGGCAGTTTCGGCGGTGTCGGTATCGGAACGGGGTTCTAGGGCGTTCGGCGAAGTCATGGCCTCCACCCGCGCGCGTTTCCCAGCAGAAGTTCACCGGGGACCTTCACGAGAAACGCATCCATCCGATTCCCGCAAAGATTGGTCGTCCAAATAAAATACGTTCCGGTGATGTCCAGATTGCCTTTGGGCTGCTTCGCATAATAGCCTTCGCTGCCTACCGCGCCCGACCCCTTCGGATCGGTCATGACCGGCGCCACGATCAGTTGGTCGTTCGCGCCATCGAGACGAATGCAAGTGATTTCGTTTTGCACCGCATGGGGGCTCACATCGCTGCCGCAGGCATATTGCTGGGACAGCGGGACGTTGGAGCGCGCGTTCTCGTGGGAAATGTGGTTCATTTCAGCGACATCCCAGTTTGGATTGCGGTGGAGCACCGGACCTTGGGAGACCGTCGGTTCAAAATCCCATCGGATCGTCGCATTCGGGAGCGGGTTGTAATTGTCGGCTCCCAGCATGTAGCCATAGCCCATGTCCAAATGTCCCAGCGTTCCCTTCGGGCCGGTCAGCCGGGTTTCGCCGCCCGTGTCATTGTCGAAAATGCGATTGGCGAGATCTTTCGGCACGCCGATGTCCTCGAGGCTGACCGTCCATCGCCCGGACCGGTCCAGATTGCATTCATCGAATCGTCCGATCTTCGCATAGAAGCGGTAGAGGCGCTTCGCTTCTGAATACACCACACATCCGAGCAACTCGCCGGTGTCGGTGGCCTGCAGGGTGGCACTGTGCATCAGGTCGTCGTTGCTCGAATGCATCTGGCGGATCCTGCGGTTCGGTCCGAACTGCTGGGTCACGTCGTACACGGGTTCGAACTGCTGCGAGAGCACATCATAGCGCAGCATTTTCGGTCCATCATTCATATAGAGCTTCGTCGGACGGCTTGCGCTGAAATACCATCCTTCGCCTGTATAATTGGTGAATTTACTCCCCGGAGGAAACAGCGGCCCCACTTTTGAAATCTGGTCGGTCCGCTTGTCGTATTTGAAAAGCGTGGGGCCCGTCCCGCCTTTTTCCTTGGCCAGACCCAGAAAGATCAGCATCTCATCGCTGCCCTCGTGAGCGTTGGTGTTGCGCCAATACGAATATCCGACCGGCCACACGCAATCCTTTCCTCCACAGTCGCCGGCGTCCGTGATTCTGGCGGCCTGCGTGTTGTAGGGCGCAGGCAAGACGAAGCTCCCGCGTACGGGCGGTACGATGGACGCGACTGTGGCGGGAGTCCAGCGCGCTCTGAGCGGAGAACCTTGAGGCTCGATCCATCCGCCGGGCGTCGGCTGGGCACGGCCGGTGAGTTCACCGGAGACGACAAGCAGAAGACCCGACAAGAGCAGCGATGTGGCAACCGGCAGGACTGTCATTTGAAGGTCGGATTGTCAAAATCTCCACGATACTGATGCGCTGTGGGTCCACCCACTGGAATAACCCCCAGATCGAGACGTTCTCGACACTAGCACGAGGACAAGAGATGTCGCGAGACAGGCCGAATTTCGCCACGCGGGCATTTGTGTTTTAATAAGCGAGGACGGCGAGAAACCATGATCCGCTTTATCAGCGTTCTCCTCATATCTACGTTGATGCTCGTCGGTGGATGCGCGAAATCGGCGCATCAGACCGGCCAGGATCAGTTGCGGCGACTCGTCCCTGCGGACCTCCTGTCTCAGGTCGACGAGACCATCTCATTTAGCGAGCTTCGCGCCGATCCTCAGCAGTATGT
>JBKPSD010000052.1:0-18926 GCA_046734935.1 Nitrospirota bacterium | reverse complement strand
GCACCGACCAGCGTTCCCCCTTCTGTGACCGCCATTTCTTCATACCCATAGGCTGAGGCGTACATGCTCAGCAATGCCAGCGCCGTTACCAGTGCTCTCCCCATAGTCTTCACTGCGGCCTCCGATATCTTTCCATCGTGTTTCAGATGCTCAGCTTCACTTTCGGGACCACTCCGCTAACAACACGGGGGAGCCCCCACTAACAAAGAGCTCCCCCGCCTTGCTGAGTAGTTCGCGCTGCGGACCGAGTCCTGAGATTGAGACGCCCAGTCCCCGGTCCGTGCACTAAGCCTTCTCACCTACTTCATTGCGGTTGGGATGGCCTTCACATCCGGCTCCGCTTCTGCCTGTTTGGCACCGACACCGGTCGTGCTCAGCGGCTGCAGCTTAGAGTCGCCGGTCGGCAGCACGCGCAGGTAACCCCATTGCCCGGATTGCGCGTAGGGCAGCCGGTTGTTTGACCAGACAAAGTCCCCCGTCTGACGATAGGGTCCGCCGGCTCCCCCGCGGATGAAGACGTCGAGCACTTCCGAACCGGCATACTCGACGACGCTGATCATATCGGCTCCCGGCATGTACGGTTCAATCGGCCACTCGTGGCCTTCAACTCCGAACATCCCGTTTTGCTCGCTGTTCGCCCCGATCACATGGATGCGGATCGGATCACCCGCATGGGCTTCGATCAATGGCGTGGCCGGATCTTCCGGCTTATCCACGACGCACGGCTGGAAGATTTTGCCCAGCGTGCACCCCTGTTCTTCGCGATACTTGTACGGTTCGGCGCGGTAGTTCACCGACGTCAAACCGGCCACGTTCTGCACGTAGGGCATGAACGCGGTGCCGATGATGTTGTCCTCGTCCTGGAAGAACAAGGCGACGTCGCGATAGTTCCGCTTGCCGACGTTCTCCGGCAGGCTGGCATCCACAATCACGTCCGCTCTCCAGGCGTTCTTCTGCGAGAGATCCGCACCCGTCACCGGATCACGGTACTGCGATCCCTTCGGGCCGATGATGATCGCTCCATACAAGCCGTTACGCGGATTGACGACGATATTGCCGCCGTCCCATACCAGCGACGTCGTTTCCTTATTCGCCGGATGCGCGTAGAAGGTATAGTTGCGGCTCTCACCCGGTCCAATGGTCTGATCGCCGCCGTTGTTGCCGACGTTCAGCCCCTGACTGTCTTTGGGATCGAAGGCCAGTCCAGGCGCAAAGAACGAGGCGCGGCTCGCCTTCATCTTGTTCTTCAAATTTACCTTGATGCAGTCTCCGAGATTTGCGCGCAACGTCAGAGGATTCGGCATGACATTGCCCGCCACTGTCGTCGCTTCTTCTTCGAGCGCGAAGATCTTTCCTTCCGGCACGGTCATCTCGATCTTGCGCTCGAAATCGACCTCGATGACTTCCGGCGCCTTCGGATGGAGCTTTAGCGGGCGGTCCACGGCCACCACATTAAAGCTCTTTACCGGAGCGTCGGTCGGACAGACGCTGCTCGGAGTCATCGGGATTCCGAGCGGATTCGTCCCCTTCGGCAGCGGCTTGAGATCTGCTGTTTCCTTGTCGAGCACCCGGACGATTCCCCATCCACCTTCGGCGAAGTGCGAGCTCCGGCCATTGAAGTGGATGTAATCGCCTGGCATGCCCTGGAAGCCACCCGCTTTCGTCACGAGGTCGTACCGTTCGGCGATCCCGACGTGAATCGAGTTCTTCCGGTTGGCATCGGCCGCATACCGTTCGGTCAAGAAGGTGTGGCCGGCGATCGTCCAGACGTGTGACTCATTCATCAACTGATGCAGCAGGCGGAACACCATCGTGTCGCCCGTATACGCGCGGACCAACGGCGTATCCGGGTCTCCATGGATCGCGCTGCTGAACAATTTTGACGTGTCGGGATTATTCGAGAGGCGTTGCGCAAACGGTTCGGCGCGGAAGTTAAACCCGCTGCCGGTCGTGTGCGTGCCGCCGTTGATGTATTGATTCGGCGCGTTCAGAATCTTGTCCGGCATCTGGAACGACACCGTCTTACCCGCTTCCAACGCCACTTCCACCGGCTGTCCCGGAGGATTGCCGGCCTGGATGACGTTCACGGTGTGCGGGACTGTATCGTGGATCGACACCATCAACTCGCGGAAGCTGCCGCTGACACCGGCACCGATCGGCTCATTCGAATGAATGTCCGCAATCGGGCCGCTATACACGAGCTTCCCGTCTTTCGGGTTGTGGTACGTCGATCCGAACGGCTCCACGATCGTCACACCGAACCCGCCGTGCGGCCAGGTCGTTGCGCCGAATGCATGGTCATGCCAGAACACGGTTCCCATGTCCACGTCCACCCACCACCGATAGCGTACGAACTCCGGTGACACCAGATCGCCGGCCGGATGGTTCTGCTTGAGCGGCTTGAAGAACGTGACCTGATCGCCTTTGATCTCCTTGATACGGGCCACTTCGGAACAGCTTTTGTCCCGAGGCAGTGACGCGGTCGGATCGCTGCCCTTTTCCAAACAATCAACGCCGACCATAACTTCCGTGTTCACATGGAAGGCCGTGACGCCCGGGGCCATTTGAATCTTGATGGAATTTGCCCCTGCCTTCGCGCCGCCGACAATCTTGGCCACCATGGGAGCCGGCAATCCGTGTTTCTTGGGCTTGCCCCACATGGTGAACGGCCGAACCGACATCTCGTACTCAAACCCGGAGATCACGCCGTCGGAATTCCCCGTGTCGAATTGAAAGAAGTGGGGATGGATGTTGATCTTGGACGACTGGAAGTTTGTGTAGTCGTCGTCATTCCATTCGCTGGTGAGGACCACGTCCACACAATCGTAGACGTTAGCGCGAATGACCGCCGGCAGCTTGAGATCGTCGTTGGCCCTCGTCAGGCGCTCTTCTTCATGGAGCACGTAGATCAGACCGTCCTTGTCGACGATTGCCGGCTCTTTGCCCTGTTGCTTGGCCAGCGTGATCGGCATCCGGACGAAGTGGATGTTGTAGAACTTCTGATTGGCGTTCACCGGACAGAGGCTCCAGTTTCCCTGCTCGCCCGGCTTGGCTGGTTCAGACGTCCGCTCGCCGTTGGCATCCTGGTGAATCGGCTCCAGCCAGGGTGCGCCACTGTGGTTTGCCGAGAACGGTACGCGCTTGCCGTAATGAGGTTTGAACAGCGGCCACGCCATCTTTCCGGTCGTCGGGTCAAAGAGAATGGCGGGCCTGGTGCCGTCTTCCCACTTGGCCGCCCATTTGTACTTGGGGTTTTGCGCGGTGCTTTCACGCTCGCCCACCGCCACGTTTCCGTTCCACTTCCAATCCCACACTGTCGCGTCATAGGCCATGATCTGGCCTTTTTCGTCGGTGGTGTGGCCCGGCAGACCTTGAGCAGGCACGAACATCTCCACCCAATCCTTGAGATTCACGACGGCCGGAGTGGATTTCCAGTTCGTCTTCTGGCCTTTGTCGACGATCTTGAACGACTTGCCGAACCAGTCGACGGTCGTGCCGATCAACTTATCCGATGAAACACCGAGCTTCATGCGGCCTTTGCGATCGGGCAATTCCTGCAAGTCCGGCATCGTATCGGTGTGTCCGGCGCCGACTTGCAATGTGTTGTAGAACCGGCCGTACCCCCACATGCCGGCCACATAATGGTGCGCCACGTGGCAGTGATAGAGGAATTCGCCGGCTAAGTGTTGGCATCCGCCCCCGCCGCATTCCGGTTCAAGGTCCAACGCTTCAGACGGGCCGATGACTTCGACGTCCACGCGATCGGACTTCGTGCGGACGATCGGATACTTGACCGGACCATCCTGACCCGCGGCCCACAAGTTATTAGGCTCGGTGCCAGGGCTGCGCTGCCATCGGATCGAACCGCTGTGCGGATGGTGAGAGTGAAACACTTCCGATCCACCGTGCACGAGGCGCCACTTCACCGGCTCGCCCAAATAGCCGCGAGCAATGGTCGTCGGCGTATCGCCGAAGGTGTAGGCGCTGTAGGCGAGGGATTCGTCCTCGAAGCCGAAATATTCATGCTGCAAGTGCATCTCATCGATGCCGAACGGCTCGCTGCGGTAGTTGATGGCACGGCCGCCTGGACGATAGGCATCCGTCAGCGGGTCGCGTTGGGGCAGGAAGTCGCCCTTCTTATTCAATGGACGGAACGCTTCATCGCCGATCTCGTGATAGAACAGGACGAACTCGCGGAAGTCCGGTCCGGATCCATTGTCGATATTAACCTGCCAGCCGGTCTTCACTTCCCGGTCTGGCCCGCTTCCCAGCGAATCCAGATACTTTGATCCTTTCGGTTCCACGATAAACGCTCCGAAGAGACCGAGCACCGTCAATTCACGATCATGGCTATACGAGTGAAACTGCCGTACCCCTTCCTGCATCTGCGGATGGATGTACCATTCGAACTCTTGTGCTTTGCCAGGCGCCACGATGGAGTCCGGATTCGTGGTCGTCGCCGGCTTCCCTGTGGCGCTCACGATCATGCTGGACGCTTGAATGAACAGGCTGCCGTCTTCTCCCTCCATTTGATTGCGGAGCGTCATTTTGACGCAGTCGCCCTGATTGGCGCGAAGGACTATCGGCTGGATCACGTCTCCTTGGAGACCCGTCGACACCGAACCGGTATCCCAGCCCTCCTTGTCGCGCGCTTCTCTGTTCTTGGTTTCCTCGGCGCGCGCCTTATCGAGATCCTCCGTGAGCACATACATGTATCCGGGATAGAAATCGAGCCAACGGTTCAATGTGATCTCGATGTTGATCATCGACACGTCATACTTTTTCACTGGGGTGTTGGCCGGGCACTTGCCTCCAGAGGTCAACACCGGTTCGCCTTTGCTTGCATCGCTCATGAGCAGCCAGCTGCTGCCGTCCTGCCCCATGTACTGATGCATCATCGACATGCTGTTGAAGCCGCCGGTCGTCTGCTGGGCCTTGGCATCCTGCTGCGCCTGCTGCTCGAGCTTTTGCATCAGGCGATGGTGCTGCATCTCCATTTTTTCGGCGTTCCCCGCGCGACCCTCGATGGCATTCTCGACCACCGTCTGGCCTTTGAGTTGCTGCGTCCAGCCCGGCAATGCCACAGGGGTACCGTGGCCTTCATGCGACTCGCCTGCAGTCGCTCCTGACAACCATGGCCCGGCGACCAGGCTGCCCGTCAAAAAGATGCTCTGCAACGCCGGCGACAAGTACTTTCGTCGCGTCCGTTGCTGTGGTGGATGAAAGAACCTCATACACGGCCTCCTTCGTAAATCCGCCATGGCGGCGGTTGGTTGAGTTCATTGGTTGAGTTCAATGGGCTCGATTCCTCAGATTGGCCTTAGAGCTGGCGAAGGTCCTTCTTGCGAAGGAGTGGGTCATTCGGAGGCCGGTCCTAATCACCCCGCACCTTCACCAGCGACCGTTTCATAGCGCAAGCCGCATGCCGCCATTTTTCAGACGACACACATCTCAGCAAATCCTTCAGAAAATGAGCGTCTTATCACTCGCGTGCCGCTCCGGAACACTCGCCTTCAACCCCGGTCAACACTCCAGCAGATTGGACAACAAACCACGGACATCGTTGCAGGGTGAAGAAAACCAATGCGTTACGCTGTCCAATTTAATAGACAGGCTTAAGAGATAGTGAGGCGGAATGGGGCAGTTTTTAGGCTCATCTTTGAGGAACTGGGGTGCCAATGTCGTATGAAGTGGATCCTGACTCTTGCGCTGTGCGTCGTGCTAGGGACGCTAGCAACCCCGGCGCTCGGCGTTCAGTTCATCGCCGATGGGTCATCCGCCGGCACGCTTGAACGGTCGATCGCTCATGAAATGAGGCGGGAAACGATCGGGACGAAGGTCTTGGACGGCCATCCGACCACGCTTTTTCAGATCACCGCCAAGGAGGGCAGCATGACGTGGTCTACTATCAAATGGTGGGCTGAGGATTGGCAGGTGCCGCTTCGCGTCGCTCGAAAGGACGGTGCCTGGATGGTTGAGTATAAAGACGTCAAGCTTCGTTCTTATCTCAGCGCTTTGTTCGAGATCCCCCTTCATTACAGGCCGATCGAACCCCGCTTGAGCCGGGATGAGCAGTCAAGTGAGATCATATTCCCGCAGTTTGTTATACAGCCCTGCGCGGCTGATCTTGAGAATTTTGGCGGCTTCCACCCGGTTTCCCCTGCTGTCGGTCAGCGCTTCGATGATGCGGGCCTTTTCTGCATGCTGCTTCGCGCCCTTCGATACTGACCGGAGATCTGCGACCATTTTCGATCTCGGGGCGACGACCTCGGCGCAGCTCAAGACGGCGCCTTTCGTCGTCACTACCGCCCGCTCGATGTAATGTTGGAGTTCCCGCACGTTGCCCGGCCACGGCGCTTCGCTCAGCCCGTGCAAGACCCGAGCAGGCACCGTCCGCATAGGTTGGCCGTGCCTGGCGCAGGATTGTCGAACGAAGTGTTCGACCAACAAGGGAATGTCGTCCCGCCGTTCCCGCAGCGGAGGCACCTCAAGCGGCAGGACCGCCAAGCGGTAGTAGAGATCCTGCCGAAAGCGTTTCATCTTCACCAATTCACCCAGATCCTTGTTCGTGGCTGAAACGACGCGGACATTGACTTTCATCGGGTGATTTCCACCGACGCGCTTGATCTCGCCTTCTTGCAGGACTCGCAGCAACTTCGCTTGGAACGCCGGAGTCGTATCGGCGATCTCATCCAGAAAAATCGTTCCTCCGTTGGCCTCTTCAAACAACCCCGGCTTGTTTGTCACTGCGCCCGTGAACGCGCCTTTGACATGCCCGAACAATTCGCTCTCCAACAGGGTCTCGGGCAGAGATCCGCAATCAATCACCACAAAGGGCTTATCACGGCGATGACTCAACTGATGAATGGTTTTGGCGACCAGTTCCTTGCCTGTCCCGCTCTCGCCCTGAATCAATACAGAGGCCGAACTGTCGGCGACGAGACTGATCATATCGAAGAGTTGCTGCATCGCGGGACTGCGACCGAGAAGATCCCCCAACTCCTCGCGAACCATCGGAAGAGCGGCTTCGGGAGGAACCGGCACATCGGACGGAGTCCTCATGGTAGGCGACTCAAATACGACGAGCATCGAAGCCACTCCTCCATCCTGACCGAGAAGTGGAAAGGCCTTTTTCATCCCACACGGTGTCGTCTCGGCAGGCCCATATGAGATGCCGGATCCGGTCGAGTGATCAAAAATTCGGGTTGCGGGACAAACATCGCATGCCTCGGTGCGATCGGTAAAAGCTTGATAGCATTTCGCGTTCTTCAGCTGTCCATGGGTGTTGTGGCATCGGTCGTTGGCATACATCACGTTGAATTGACGGTCAATGACGGCGACCCGTTCCATAAGTGCTCCGCCTAGGTGTCCGATTGTTTCCAGCCGTGTCAGCAGGATTGGATCATGAATGGCCGGTGTGTGATCCGATTCAGATCGACTCATGCCTTCTCCTTCGCCTGAACGGCGGCGTCACATGGAATCCGCCAACAGCTGTTCAATCCTCGTTTTCAGGTCCGACATGCGAACCGGCTTTGCGAAATAGGCAGTCGCGCCCGCCTGCATGATGTCGGCCTCCAAACGGGCGTCCCCAAACCCCGTCATCACGACGATCGGACAGAGGGGGGCCACGGCCCGTAGGCGGCTGATATAATCAGGTCCGCCGGCAGGCATACGCAGATCGGTGAGAATGACATCCGGCACGGACTCCAGGACTGAGAGAAACGCTTCATGACCGTCTTCAGCCTCACGCATCTGATATCCGGCGCTCCAGAATTCGTCGCACAGCAGACTGCGCATGTCCCGGTCGTCTTCGACAATGAGCATCACTGCTTTCTTGTGGGTCGTTCCCATGGCGACTGTTTCCGGTGCTACGTCCATGTCTTCGATCAAAACGCAAAGAACATGCCGCTGCTCGCGAAGCGGGGAAATGGAGTTTTTTCTCTGGAATCAACCGTGCAGGCGACACCGGAAACATCGCATTGGCGACAAAGACTACAGTAGGCAATTGCAGAGGTGTCGCATGACGCCACAGCGGGTGGCGGCCGAGGGGGGTCAACCAGGACAGTCACTTGCCGCATGTTGAGGGAAGACGTGCGCTAACAATGCGGAGGTCACACAGGTAGTGAGCCCTGTGTGACCCCCTCGAAGCAGACAGACCAGAGTGTCGTGATCGATCATCCGCCGCCGATTTCGCCCTTTGTCTCCACGACAAGGAATTCGCCCTTCATGTGGGTGTGAATGTCACACCAGAACGGCACTTGCGACGTCTCGCTGATGCCTGTTGCCGGATCGCTGCTTGACGGTTTGCTGAAATACAACGTCATCGTCTGGCCAGGGTCGAGATGATAGGCTCTGTAACCTTTGCCCTTCTGACCTCTGATCTCGACGCCGTCTCCTTCCTTCTTGACCACTCCCGACTTGAACAGCGGTGAACTGATGCCGTGCGTCATGGAACCCTGATTCCGAACGACGATCGCCGTCAGCGCTCCAGACGTCGTGTGCCCCTTCACGGTGTAGCCCTGATCGTTAATGGTCACCTCTATTTTCATCTCCGCATCAGCGGCCTGTGTGACTGGTGCTGACATCAGAGCCATTGCTCCAACGCCCAATGCAATCATGCATGTCCTCAATGCCCCGACCTCGACCTTCATACAAAACCTCCCTGTTGGTGTGTAAGTGATCCCCATCGTTGACTTCAAGGTCCTTCTCTTGCTGTCGCATGGCGGTATTGCAATGCGAGTGCCTGAGGCAATCATCCTGGGCTTTGCACCGTGCAAACATGGCTGTCCAGACTAATAGTCCGACAAATCAACCCTCTATGACGAATCGAGGTAGCCATATTCTGGTCGTGAATGAAATCAATGTCGCTTTTTGCATCAGGAGAGGAAAGGCACTTGTTGCAAACCTCTACTGCGTATGCCGTCTGCGATTCAAATCAAGCGGTGATCTTCTGACAACAGTGATCGTCCTTGGTTTCTCCTTTGCACTTCTGTAGGGGCAGATGAGATGATCGAGTTCGCGAGTTGAATGATCGGAAACGTTCTGACATTTTGCGCAGGAGACTTCGAATTGTGACCGACCCTAGACGATGTACAGTGGCACTGAATGAGGAGATTGGGTAACATTACTTAGCCTCGAGCGGTCTCTCTCTCGCCTTTGGAGTTCGTATGTCTTTTGCAGCGTTTGATTATCCGTCGTGTACGGTCACCAAAACCACCACGGCAAATCCGTGCGATGAATCTAGACGCAGTTCATATCTCTCATGGAGAACGGATGGCGGCTCAGTAGTGAGGCTTTTAACTCATTAAATGAAGGAGGGAGTGATGAATACCTGGCTTCGAGTTGCATTGTTCGTTTCGATGTGCGTTGCCTTCATGGCATGGATAACCTTTCCAGCGTTTGCTGAGCAAGGCAAGTCTCCAGCGGAGGGGTATACCATCCATGTGCAAGCACCGCACGTCATGGAAGACGGGACGGTGGGCGGCCCCTTCCATCACTACTGCAAGGGGATTTCAAAGGAAATCCTCCAGTGCCTTCTTTTCGACTCCACGGAACCGAACGCGAAGCTGGTAGCGATAGAATATTTCGTGGCCAAGGATCTTTCACGAAAAGAGATCCCGCTGATCATGTGGCACCGTCACTATCATGACCATAAGGTCGAGATCGACACGGGGCGTGTCCAAGTCCTCGAGCCCGCCGATAAGGCCAAAGAGATTGCTGAGGCGGCTTCCAAGACTGATGGAATCATTTTTCATCTTTGGCAAAAAGACGATCCCATTCCGACCGGTCGCGTGACGTTTCCACAGTCAGTGGGCCATGAATTCCCTCGAAAGAAGGACTAACTCCCAAACCTCGGCAAAGGACGGAGACGATCAACGGCAAGCAACAGAGACTTTTCTGACTGCTTGCCGTGTCGCCTTGTCGATCATTGAGAGATGCATGATGCATGTGACCGCAGCCCTGGCCACTACAGCCCTATCGATAACGGTGATGTCGTCCTCGGCCTGGCCGTCTGATCCAGCTGTGTTGCGCCCGCGAGTCCCTCTCGACCAGATAGAAAGCGTGAGGCAAATCACGAACCCCTATCCTCCAACCCCTGAAATCGTGGCGCAAGGAAAGGTGCTGTTCGAAGGCAAGGCGTTTTGCCGAACGTGTCACGGCATTGATGGCAAAGGCTTGGGATCGGACATCGATCCGGAAAATTTTAGGGGCCCGTTGCCCAGAAATTTCACGGACAAGAACTGGCAGGCCGCCCGAACAGACGGTGAACTCTTCTGGATCCTTAAGAACGGCAGCAAAGGCACGGCCATGGCCTCGTTCATTCCCTTGGTCCTGACGGAAGAGGAGGCTTGGAAAGTGATCAGTTACGTACGATCATTCGGTCTGCAATAGATGCCTGAATGATTCCGGCGATGTTGCCATTTGGACTCATGGCAGTCCTAGGCACCCTGATTGTACTGAGCCGTCCCGACGAATCATTGGCCGAATGGCGGGCCATCGCCGATGCCAATGTGCTCTATACCGACAATGTCTTCGAACTGTCCGCCGCCAGACGCTTGGCGCTGACCGAAGATCCCAGCCAACCTGCCATCGTGCCGACAAATCGTCCCTCTGATGTGGTCTGGCAGCCCTCGATCGACCTCCGACATCGGACGACATCGCGCTTCGGGCTCACGGAACTCTCGTTCAAGGCCCAAGGCTTTATCTTTACGAACAATCCAATCTTCAATCATGGTGATTACCGTTTGCAAGTCTATCAGCAGCTTGCGCCGGATACCTTCGTGCTGCTTCGGTACCGGTATGTCCCGAATCTCTTCCTCGGGCCAAATACGGATCGTCAAACAGGGCTCGGGCTTCCGGAAGAGGAGCGTGTCACATCGCACACCTGGCGCATGCAACTCGAGCGGAACCTGAATGAACGGTGGAAGATCATATTGGTGGGCCGCTACGGCCTGCGGTTTTACAACGAGCCATTCTCAGAGCGGGACACGACGTTCTATACGATTGGGCCGCGGATACGATACGTCGTTACTCGGTGGGCCGTCGTCACTGTCGACTATCTGTATGAGCGAGGGTTGGCTGATGGAAGGGAGGAGCCGCAGTTCAAAGACGATGTCTCTTACCGGCAGCACTTCATATCAGGCGGGACCCTGTTTCAATTGACGAAACCGCTTTCGTTGGAGCTGATCTATGTCTACCGCCACAAGCAGTTCACGACCGATATCCCCGGAGATCCGCTGCTCGGCAATACTGATCACCTGCACCAAGGCACGGCGGAACTTCATTACGATGTCTCATCTCTCGCCAGAGTAACCTTGGGATTTCAACGGACCCAGCGCAGCTCCTCAGCGTCGTCGAGAGATTTTTTCAATACCAATATGTCACTCGGATTGCGGTATCTCTTTTGATTCTTGTGCGGGAGCGGTGAGACAGTTTCTTGCCGGTGCTTTATCGTTTCGGTAGGATTCCCATCAAAACAAGGGATGGTGCGGGGCACTCGTCGGAGCGACCTCCGGAAGCGCTCCTCCGACGTTACCGAGAAATTTCCAAGTCGTCCCTTCTTTGACCAGGTAATGCACCTCGCCGGCCCAACTGTCGATCGTCACCGCTTTCCCTGATTCCTTGTCGATACCGTAGAGTCCCCCGGTGCACGTGACAAAGGCTTTCGTCATCGCTCCAGCATGGACGACCTTGAGTTCGGTGAAGAGGTGCGTGGAATTGATTTCTCGGTAGTGGCTGAAGACCTCGGTCCAGATCCGCTGTACATCCGATCGCTTTAGTCCGTGATAGTTGTAGCCTTTCTCATAAAACAGCATCAGTGAGCCGAGATCACCGTGCTGGACCGCCATTTCTGCCCGATCGAACGCCACTGCGAGCTCTCGGGCAACAGCCCGGTCAGCCTCAGTAACGACGCCAGAGACCATTTCCACGGCCGCCGAGGAGGGAACCGGATGATGGCACCGGCTGACGAACAGCATTCCGGCCAGCAAAAGCAAGAGTCCATAGCTGCGCGTCTGCGGCATGAGCTGGTAACCAGGCAATCCTAATGCCACTGTCGCGATCGCCCATTGGCCGCTTGATTTCTCTCTCGAATACCTGAATCATGGCGGAGGTGATGCCTCCTTCCCCATTGGGTCACCAGGCAACTGCTGCAAAACGCTACTCTCGCAGCCATTTCGTCGGAAATCCTTGGCTGATGTGCAGGTACATATCGTGCAACCCAGCCACCTCAAGTCACTCACCGTGACCGTTCGCCGGAGGTCAGCACCTTTTCATGTGCGAGCTCGAAAGGAACAGAACATGAAGTCATTCTTCTTCTGCGTCATCGCTCTCGTCCTCATTGCGACGTCCTTAGCGGCCGCTCAAACCGCCCGTGGGAATCCAAAAGCCGGGGAGGCCATTTACAAGCAGCATTGCCTCCGTTGTCATGGTGAGAAATTGGATGGGAACGGCCCGGACGCGCGGGATTTGATCGTCCGACCCGCTGACTTGAGTTCTAATCGCTCACGGACGAAATCCGATTGGGAACTCCTGGTCCCCCTGGCCAACGGCGTCCTCTTCACCCCGATGCACAGTTACCGCGGCAAGTTAAGCGACGAACAAATGCTGGACGTTCTCTCGTACATTCGATCCGTCGCTCCGTTCGAGGCGATGAGTTAGGGGGAAGTGAGCGTTCCTCGGAAGTGGGTACCGTCATCATGTAGGCAGTCCCTCCCGCGCATCAAGCGAAGAAGCGCGAGTTGCAAGCGTCGCCCAACATGAAATATGTGAATCCTCGCTACATCCCCTCGCTAGGGTCCGAACATGTTGAGTCTGGTTCACTCGTCCTGCGGGACGGAACGACGGCAACAATTCGGACGTGCGAACCAAGCGATGCGGCGGCCATGCAGCAATTCGTGGACCGCTTGTCGCCCGAATCGAGACGACACCGGTTTTTCTCAGAAAGCGCGCCGCGCGCAGAGGTGATCGACACCCTGTGTGATTCGTCAGACCCTCGTCGGCAGCTTACGCTGATCGTGACCAGGATATGGGAAGGCAGTCTGCGCATTATCGGCGCGGGCTCGTATTGGGCGAAGGATGCGCGCACCGCCGAAGTGGCGATGGCCGTCGACGACCGCTTTCATGGGAAAGGTTTGGGCACGCTCCTGTTGGAACGCCTTGCCTTAATCGCCATCCGTCAGGGGTTTACCCATTTGTGGGCGGTGACCCACGCAGAAAATCTCGCCATGCGTGAAGTGTTCCGAGAATCCGGGTTCACCGCCCATGAAGCCTATGAGGGCGAGGATATGGAAGTGGAGCTCTCCCTCATTCCCACGGCAGCGACCGTCACACGCGTGGAGACGCGTGAGCGACTCGCCACCGCGGCCTCGCTACGACCATTTTTTCATCCCCACTCCGTGGCCGTCATTGGAGCGTCACGAGATCCGAGGAGCATCGGATTCCGGTTGCTCGAGGCGCTGACGACGAATCAGTTCCGGGGAGACGTCTACCCGGTGAATCCACACGCCTCGGATCTCATTGGCATCGCCGTGCATCCAGATGTACGATCAATTGTTGGACCGATTGATTTGGCCTTCATTGCCGTCCCTTCTGATTCAGTACTGTCGGTCGTGGACGAGTGCGCGGCGAAAGATATCGGTGCGCTGGTCGTCATTACGGCCGGCTTCGCAGAAGTCGGGGCAGATGGCGCGGCGCTCCAAAAACAACTGGCAGAAAGAGTTCGCCAGCATGGGATGCGCATGATCGGTCCCAACTGCTTCGGCATCTTGAACACGGACCCGAAGGTGCGGCTGAACGGGACCTTCAGCTCACGGTTTCCTGCTCCTGGCCGGGTGTCGATGTCATCGCAAAGCGGTGCGTTAGGCATTGCCGCTCTCACAGGAGCACGGCGTTTTCATCTTGGCATCTCTTCCTTCGTCAGTGTGGGAAACAAGGCCGATGTCTCCACCAACGATCTTCTCCAGTATTGGGAAGAAGATCCTTCGACGGATGTGATTCTTTTGTACTTGGAATCGTTTGGCAATCCTCGCCGCTTTGCCCGCATCGCGCGTCGTGTAAGCCACCGCAAGCCGATTATCGCCGTGAAGGCCGGACGTACCCCGTCCGGACGACGGGCGGCCGGCTCTCACACCGCGGCGCTCGCCGCGAGGGACGTGGCCGTGGATGCCTTATTCCATCAAGCGGGCGTCATTCGAACCGACACGCTCGAACAGATGCTGGCCCTCGCCAGTGGTTTCGCCACTCAGCCATTGCCGTCCGGGCGGCGGGTCGGTATCGTCACGAATGCTGGAGGGCCGGCCATTCTCTGCGCTGATGCTTGCGAGGCCGGCGGAGTGGTGCTTCCTGAACTGTCCGCCAGTACGAAGACAACATTGTCGGCTTTTCTCCCGCCTGCTGCCGCCCTCAACAATCCCGTGGACCTCATTGCCTCAGCCACACCGGAACAGTACTGCCGAGCAATCCAGACCTTGCTGGCGGCGGATGAGCTTGATGCGGTGATCATCCTGTATATGTCTGTGACGGTGGCCGACAGCGCGGGAATCGCGCAGGGCATCCAGGATGGGATCACAAACGGTCGGAAATCGGGCGCCAAGACGAAACCGGTGCTCATCGGGTGGATGGCGGAAGGTGATTCGGATCGCACGTTCTCCGATCTCACAGAAACCATTCCCGTCTATTCCTTGCCGGAAAGTCCCGCGTTTGTCTTGAGCAAGGCGTCGGCCTATGCCGAGTGGCGGCAACAGCCCAGCGGGATGGTTCCAGATGTCGACGACCTGGACCTCTCTCTCGTGCAAACGATCTGTGCGACCGCACTCTCGCAACGAGGAGCCGGGTGGCTGACCACGGAGGAGACGAGGATCGTCTTGAATGCGATGAAGCTTCCCGTCCAACCAGGCGGGGTTGCGCACACCTCCGACGAGGCCGTGGCCTTAGCCGATAAGATCGGGTACCCCATCGCCGTCAAACTGGCCTCCCATCGGATCGTACACAAGACCGACATCGGCGGTGTTCATCTGCAACTCACGGATGAACGAGCGGTTCGTGATGCCTTCGAATCGATCAGAGCGCCCCTGGCTCAGGCTGGTCAGTTAGATGCCATGGAAGGGGTGCTCGTGCAACCGATGGTACGGAGCGGCGTGGAGGTGATGGTCGGGGTCACGCACGATCCGCTGTTCGGTCCGTTGATTGCCTTTGGGCTGGGCGGCATCCATGTCGAGATCCTCGGCGACGTGCAGTTTCGCATCACACCGCTGACCGATCGCGACGCCGCCGAGATGGTTCGTGGGATCAAGGGCTATCGCTTACTGAGTGGCTACCGCGGCCATCCGGCGGCAGACATCGAGGCGATTGAAGACGTGCTTCTGCGCATTTCTCGACTCGTGGAAGAAATCCCAGAAATCAGTGAAGTCGACCTGAACCCGATCTTCGCCCTACCGCCTGGCCAAGGGTGCCGGATCGTGGACGCACGCATCCGGCTAGATACAAGAGGGGAAGCGTCTTTCTCACCTCTTCGTCCCTCTGGCGATGGCATCAGCCCGAGCAATAGTGATCAGGCGGTTCTGTAAACAGTTCCATCGTGCGCGCTTTGCCTCCCTTTAACCCACCCACCCGTCCTACTACCACGGCGGCTGAACGCCGTTTTTCTCGGTTTTTAGACATGTGCCGCGCCCGACTGCTTTTTGGTGTTCTTCAAACGGCACACTGAGGAATTGCAGGCGTCGCGCTATCAATGACGCCGGTTTCCGCACGGCCAAAGACAAGAAGACAGCGAACTGAGCGGTCATGCTCTGCAGGCCTTTTGGGGTGCTTTCGGGGAAAGAAGAGGGTGCTATAACGGCTTGGAAGGGAAATACCCGGCTTCGTCGAGTCTGAGGGCATGCGCATGGTCCATAAAGTGTCGTGTCAGCGACAGTTGGACGGAACCCTCAAGTGCTGGCTTTTGGCCCGTCACGACCAGGAACGGCAGTTCATCTTTCCACAACAGATTCCCTTCGCGATCCATCATGTATAGAAAGAGGCGCCGCGATTCCTGTGTTTTCCATCCCCATGTACTCGAGTGCGGCGCCGCACATACGACGTGTCCGTATAGGACGGCATCGACGGCGAGTGCCCGTGACACCTCCCGAGCGAGCACGGCACGCTCTTGATCAGTCCCGGCGACCCTGTCGGCGGGGGACGACATCTCCGGCATCAACACCCGGAGGGTAGTTTCATGGAGGAACAACTTGTAGAGTCGCGTGCCCATGGCCTCGTCGCCGTCAACGGGCATGAGTGCCAGACTGGTCAACCCGGAATGGTCAGCAATGGCGTCCGAACGGCCGGGCGAGACCCAGGAGTTTTCAAACGGCTGGAATTGGACATGTCCAGTCCTTAGGGAATCGGTGCACACGGCCGCAACCCATGCAGCGGCGAGACAGCCGTACTGTCCGGCGGACATCGCCATGAGGAAGATCACGGCCGTTGCTTTTCGGAGGTAACCCATGCCCTCGCTCTCTCGCAAGACCGATACCTGCTACCTTAGATCGAATGGCGGAGCTCACGTCAGTCTTGCCTGCTGTCTTAAAAAGGCCGGCGCAGGGCCTGACAAAACCTGCGCACTGCCGGCAATGGGTCGCTCGGACTTAGAGGATCTGCAACTTGCGACATGATTGGGGCAATCGGCGACAGCACCGCTGTTTGCTGTCCCAAACAGCATCACTTATTTACTCTCTTCACTCCCTTCTCGTTCTTCGACAGACCCAAAATGTGCATTTTGACGTGGCAATCTAAGTAATGTTCCCTGCGTCGTCTGGCAGTTCCGCAATCCCGAATCGTTTCACATGATCAACAAGGATGTCATCTCGAGTGGGAATATTTGTGGTATGCGGCGTGGGATTTGGCGTTTCATACGCTGCCGCTCTCCATCGTGGACACGGAGTTCGCCAAGCATCAAATGGCACTGATGTTCGACAGGGTTTACCTGCATCCCAGCGGGCAAATTCCTGGCTATGAATGGAATCTCAGCGATATGAACCCGTCGGTCCATGCATGGGCCATGCTGTTTCTTCATCGTGCCGAGATGGCGTTGAAAGGCGAAGCCGACTTGGTTTTGTCACGGCCTCTGCGCTTCTCAATGCAACGTTCGTATCCAGGCTCGAATAGCGGTCAGCTGCTGATCGGTCACCGTTCCCTTCAACGGCGGCATGACGTGCCGCCCCTCGTGCACGATTTTCCAAAATTCACGATCGTTCGCGAGCACGGGATTGCCGGCCAGCTTTGGACCGACCCCACCTTCCGCCCGGGAGCCGTGACAGACCACACAACTGGCCTTGTAAAGTTCCTCACCGCGCTTGGCACTCCCCGTCGGATCTTCCGAAGCCAGCCCGCTCGAACTCTTCTTGTCGGCGACCTGGCGATCAGCGTCGCTCGCCCGAGCGGGATTAGAGTTCACGTCGATGGAGGCTCCTAGACACCACAGGGAGAGGGCAAAGGATATCAACAACTTTTGCATAGACATCGGTCCATCTCTTCTTTCTTCCGCAGGAAAATAACGAGCGCCGTTTCCACGTCAGGCCTTATTCATGATGTAAGCCACGTCATTCCCCGGTCTCCCGCGTTTGGCATCGTGCAAGAACTTCAAGAATCGCCGCTCCATGAAGCCTTTGGTCCTTCGCATACGCTTGCGCAGTGCCAGTCTGGATGAAGACAACATATTCATGACTGGGCCCTCAGGGGGCTGGGCGGCGCTGCTCGTTTGACAGCGCCTCGAAACCTGAGATGACATCGAAGAGTTCCTCGTCGATGCCACTCTGGCGCAAACGATGGAATGTCCTATTGAGGTCCTCCAGTAATTCGTCGATGTTTTTGTCAGCACGTTGCATTGCCGCAAGTCGGCTCGCGTTCTCGCTCACGAGGGATTCGGCGCACGCCCGGAAGAGCGAGACGAAAAGATATTCGCGAATAAGCATCTGCAAAGTCGCAGTGCCGCCACCCATGACTTCGGGTAAATTTCCCGTTGGCCAGGGAAGTTCGGCCAGCTTGCGTCGCCAGGTCTTGTCCAGGGGTAGGAGCCGCTGACTGACAGGCGCATACACCGCCCCCGAGGTGGGGAGATTGTAGAAGAGGTGGAGTTCGGTGACTTCACCCTCGCCGTGGCGCGTCTCGCTCTCTATAAGAATCTGCCCGACGAGAGGGGTGATGGCCTTGACGGAATTCGGCACAGCGAAGAGTCCAACCGGTGGCAGCCCCGCGTCCGACAGGCGCGCATGCACGCGTTCGCCCACGGCCCAGACCTGCGGTGTGCCGGAAAGAGGGGCCAGGGTCTTCACCGCAAAATCAGTCACCACGTCATTGAACTGGCCCACCAGCCCCTGGTCAGAACCGAATACGACCGCACCGACGGTGGTCTCATCGGTGCGTCCTGTATCTACTGTCATCAGCTCTGCCGGCACGCTCTTCCGGACACAAATGCTCAATCCCAATTCCACCGTCCGATAGTAGCCGGCCAGCGCACGCACCGATTGCTCATATTGGCTGATATTCGAAGCGGCTAGGGCTTTCATCGTACGAACGACGGATTGGAGATCGCCGGCCCTGCTGATCTTCCGCCGAAGGCTCGTCGTGGTGTCGCTCATGACTTCCCTTTAATCTCCCCGGTGGGTTTCGGTTTGACCTCCGCCTCAGGCCTGGGTTTGGTCTCCGTTGAAGCGTTCGGCTTGGACCCGCCCTCAGGATCGAGTTCGACTTGATGTTCAGGATTTGATTCCGGCTTGGGGTGGAAACGGGCGAGTGCGTGACGGGCGATTTCGATGATGGTTCGGCGGTCCTCATTGCTTAAGCTGCCGGCAGTTTCAAATCGAGTGGACACGTCCGCCGGAATGTTCTCGGCCGCCTCATATAAGGCATGCTCAGCGTCCGCCATCTGATCGATCGGCACCTGGTCAAAG
>JBKPSD010000051.1:0-4142 GCA_046734935.1 Nitrospirota bacterium | reverse complement strand
TCGAGAAAGCGCCAGGCCGACAGGCCGGTACAGCCCATCACGACTCCGATCGTCACGACGGCTGTCGGTACGCCGAACTGTCCGGTAATCCATCCGAAAAACGTGATTCCACCCATCGCCGCTGCCATCGCCCCCAGCGTGTAGAATGCCAGGACCCGGCCGAGCATGTGCGCTGGAGCCACTTCCTGCAGCACGCCCCAAGCCACCGGCGTCAGGACGCCCAGGCCGGCGCCCAACAACATCAGCAGCACGGCGGCCGACGACGCCTGATTTGTGTTCACCAGTGCCAGCAGCACGAGGCCGCTCATGGCACTCGCAAACGCAATGACCTTCATCCGGTCTTTGATGCTCCAGGAACTCACGATGGTCAGCGCCACGGACACGCTGAGGAGCCCCACGCCGAGCATGGACCATAAGTAGCCCACTTCCACCGGCCCGAGGTCCAGCAGTTTCCGTGCGAAGACCGGGAACAGCGTGGTGAAGGCGCTCGTCGCAAAGGTGTAAAGCGACGCCGTCACGGTGAGGAACACGACGATGCGCCGGCCTTTGACGACGTAGCGAAACCCGTCCGCCACGTCACGCCACATCGAGGCGAGAGGGGACCGCGGGACGAAGCTCAAGGCGGGCGGGGCGAAGCGGATCGGGATGAAGCAGGCGGCCGAGATGACATAGGTCAATGCATTGAGGCAAAGCACTTCCTGGGAACTCAATGCGGCAATGCCCAAGCCGCTCAGCGCTGGTCCGAAAATAATGCCCAGGCTGGTCGTGATCTGCAGCAACGCATTCGCGGACGTGTACTGCGAGGGCGCGACCAGCGATGGCACGGCGGCGGTCAATGCGGGCCCAAACACTGCCGTGGCGACCGCGTGCAGCGTGACCAAAATATACAAAGAACCGACGGTGAAGCTGTCCACGGACATCCAGCAGGGAATCAGACCGATCACGACCGCACGCACCAAATCCGAAGTGATCAGCAGCGCTTTCTTGGGAAGACGGTCCACTGCGACGCCGATCAACGGCGCGAGCACAATGGCGGGGGCAGTCTGAAGAATGCCGATGATACTCGTCTTGAGCGGAGATCCGGTGACGGAATAGACGAACCACAACAGCGCCAGCTTGGAGATGCCGTCGCCGACTTGTGAGACGACTTGACCCCACCAGACGTAGGAAAACCCGTCGCTGAGCAACCACCGCGGCTTGAGGTGATGACGCCGGTGGTGCTGGCGGGAATGCGTCGATAGATCATTGATGACACGCGTGAGTCGACCCTCCACAAACAGCTTGAGGCGTAGGGGTTGAGCGGCACATGAGTGCCTTACCGCACTCGACCCGTCTCAGCCCAACCGGACCTTCCTCTGGTGTGTTAGTCCTTGGCGACGAGCTGCACGCCGGCAGTATCGACGGCGCGAACGCCGGGAACCTGCCGTGCAGCCTCCGCCGCTTCAAGCGCGATGACCTGAAAGCGCGTCTTTCCGCTCAGGTAGACAATTCCGTTCTCGGACTTGACGTCAAATCCGACGGCCTTCAGCGTTTCGCTTCGCGACAAACGGTCCCGCACGACGTGGGCAATGCTCTCATCCTGTTTTTTTGCCAGCTTGTCTTTGAGCGCCGGCATCACTGTGAGTTTGTTGACCACGGTCTCGACTCCCTCGACCTTGCCGGCGATCTCAACGACCTTGGCCTTCTCCTCCTCCGTTGGAACGGAGCCCGTGAGAGTGGCTTTGCCCTTGTCCATTTCGACTTCGATATCCAGGGGAAACAACTGTGGATCCGCCATGAGCGCCAATTTAATGGCGAGGTTCAGGGAGGTCACCGGCTTCTTCGACGGTTCTTCGGGCTTGGAATCCTCGGCCTTCGCCTTGTCTTCCGTCTTTGCTTTGTCGTCCTTTGCCTTCTCTTCCTTGGCCTTGTCGTCGGCCGCTTTCGCCTTTTCCTCGGTCGCCGGTTTCTCGCTCGGCTGCTGCTTGCCGTTGCTCTCGGTTTTTGTTTCCGTCTCTTTCTTCTTGGGCTCGACCGCCCGCGCTGGTTCCTTCCCCCGGTCTCCCCCCTGACTCTCCTCGGTAGCATGGCTGGTGGTGCCCATCAGCATGAGCACCAGGAATCCGCAGAGGAGCCTTATGAGCATGGAAACCAACCTTCGCTTACGGATCTGTCTCGGACTGCGCCGGCGCCAATAGGGCAACCAGTCGGTGCATCATCGCCGGTAGACTAGTCGAAACCTACTCGGGAATTCCCCAGGGCGACGTTCCGCCGAGGGGAATGCCTAGTTAGGGCACAAGAAGGCAGTTGCTATCGTGCGAGGACGATGTCCCAAGCCCTTTACGCAAGGAAGCAATGAAGCCGCAACGGGTTCTGGGAATTATCATGGCCGGAGGCAAGGGCGAACGTCTGCTTCCGCTCACCGAAGTGCGCAGTAAACCTGCCGTCCCCTTTGGGGGCAAGTACCGCATCATCGATTTCGTTCTGAGCAATTTCGTGAACTCAGACATCACTTCCCTGTATGTCCTCGTCCAATACCGCTCGCAATCGCTGATCGAGCACCTCAGCAAGAGTTGGCACATGGGCGGACGTTTGTCCGACAGCTTTGTGAGCATCGTTCCGCCGCAGATGCGCGCGAGGGACGGATGGTATGAGGGCACTGCAGACGCGGTCTATCAGAACCTCAATCTCATCGCCGATTGGGAGCCGGACGTCATAGCCGTCTTCGGTGCCGATCATATCTACCGGATGGACATCCGACAGATGCTGAGCGAGCATCTGGCCCGCGACGCCGACGCGACGGTTGCGGCTCTGCCGGTCCCGGCGCATGCGGCGGGCAGTTTCGGCATTCTCGAGATCGACGACGGCGGAAGGATGATCGGATTTGAAGAAAAGCCGTCCGCCCCGAAAGAGATACCGGGCCGTCCGGGTTATGCACTGTCCTCGATGGGTAATTACCTGTTCAAGACCGACGCCCTGGTGCCGCTGTTGAGGCGCGATGCTTCCCGGCCGGGCACGCACGACTTCGGTCGCAACATCGTGCCGGAACTGCTCGAACAGCACCGCGTCTATGCGTACAATCTTGAGACCAATGACATACCGGGACTCCATGCCTATGAAGAGCGGGCGTATTGGCGCGACGTTGGAACCCTGGAAGCGTACTGGCAAAGCAACATGGATCTTCTCGGCGAAGCTCCACTCTTCGACTTGCGCAATCCGGCCTGGCCGATTTATTCCAGCGAAACGGAAGGCCCCATGGCCACACTTGTACGAACGCGAATCGACGACTCGATGATCGGGCAGGCAACGCTCTGTCTAGACGCCGACATCCGAAGATCGGTCATCGGCAGAGGTGTGCGGATCGAGCGGGGTGCCCGCGTGGAGGAATGCGTCATCATGGACAACGTCCACATCGGACCGCATGCCCGGCTTCGCCGGGTCATCGCCGACCGTGGAAGTTCGGTTCCGGCTCACGCCAGGATCGGCTACGACCGCGCCCACGACGCCAGGAGATTCCACGTCTCTCATTCCGGCCTGGTCGTTCTGCCGCACCCCTCTTCGTTGAATGCGGACGTGTTGAGGCAGGCATCATGACCTCGCCATCGGCCGGCGCGTTCCCCTTGGCCACATACCGACTGCAGCTGCATCGGAGCTTCACCTTTGCCGATGCGAGCCGCGCCGTGCCCTATCTGCACCGGCTGGGCATCACTGACTGCTATTTGTCTCCCATTAGCAAGGCAGCTCCGGGAAGCGAGCACGGATACGACGTGATTGATCCGGTCCTCGTCAATCCGGAGTTGGGAGGGGAGGATCAGTTCCAACAGTTCGTCCGCACGGTTCATGCCCACGAGATGGGGGTGGTTCTCGACGTGGTTCCCAACCATATGGGCATCAGCAAGACGATGAATCGCTGGTGGCGGGACGTACTCGAGAACGGTCCCAGCTCGCGGTACGCGACGGCATTCGACATCGATTGGCATCCGATCAAGCGCGAACTCGAAAATAAAGTGTTGCTGCCGATCCTGGGCGATCAATACGGCGCCGTCCTCGAGAACCAGGAGATGGAGCTTGTATATGAGGACGCCGCGTTTGTCCTCCGATACTACGATCATCACCTTCCGTTGGCGCCGAAGACGTGGACCCACATTCTGTCGCACCGCCTC
>JBKPSD010000050.1:0-35977 GCA_046734935.1 Nitrospirota bacterium | reverse complement strand
TTTCCGGTGTTCCCTGCTGAGATGACTGACGCGTATCAAGATGTGGAAATGGTCTTTCGAGTCGGGGAGAGCGTGGGATGAACCAACGGACATTCATCGGCCTGGTGCTTTGCGGTGTGTGCGCGCTGGCGGGCGTCGTCGGTGCGGCGGATGTCTTTCTCGAAGCCACGAGGCCGGACTTCCAAAAAATTCCGCTGGGCGTGGTCAGCATCGAAAACAACGGAGGGCCGGACTGGCTGGGCGGACGTCTCGAAGAAGTGCTCAAGAAAGACGTCAAGCGCTCGCTGGTTTTCGAATTGATGGATCTTCCGAGCCTGGGAATCAAGGTTCGCGACGTCGGCAATGGCGCGGGAAACGGGTCCAAGGCGGTCTTCAAGCAGGCGGCCGAGAACGGCGTCTCCGTGCTGGTGTGGGGGAAGGCCGGCCTGAAAAAAGGAGAAAAGGAAGACGACGTCAACATGGAAGGGTTTGTGTACGACAGCGGGAGCGACGAGGTCGTCGGCGGGAAGCGGTATGCCGGGTCCCCTTCCGTCGTCCGCTTGATGGCTCACCGCTTCGCCGATGAGCTCGTGTTCCGCTATACCGGCGAACCCGGGATTGCGAGAACGAAAATCGCCTATGTCTCGGCGCACGGAGCGGCCCGTGAGCTGTTTGTAATGGATTACGACGGCTACGATGCCCGACAGCTCACCGCCGACGGGTTCCTGAATCTCATGCCGCGATGGTCCCCGGACCGCCGATTCTTGGTTTTTACCGCCTACAGGGACCGGAATACCCAGGATATCGACATGATCGAGCTTGCGACCGGCAAACGCTGGACGCTCGTCTCCTATGGAGGGCTGAATATCACTCCCGCCCTGTCGCCGGATGGGAACTTCCTGGCGTTTGCCTCGAGCCATGAGGGGAATTCGGAATTGTACCGGCTGGACACGAGAACGAAGGCCGTGCAGCGCTTGACCACCAATCCGGCGGGAGAACTATCGCCCAGCTGGTCTCCCACTGGTAGAGAACTTGCTTTTGTTTCGGACCGCGGTGGCGGGCCACAGGTCTTTTTGATGAGTTCCGACGGCTCGAACGTGCGCCGTTTAACCTTCGAAGGCGACTATAACGCCGCTCCTGCCTGGTCTCCCAGAGGGAACTGGATTGCCTATGTCTGCCGGACGTCTCGCAAAGAGTACAAGCTGTGCGTCACCAGCCCGGACGGGCAAAAGCGTATGCAATTGACTACAGGGGGTGGTATCGATGACTCACCTTCCTGGTCTCCTGACGGACGCCATCTGGTCTTCAGCTCGACGGCGGACGGCAAAAGCCACATTTACATGATCGATGCGGACGGAAAGGACCTTGAACGTCTCACGTTTGAAGGGACTCACAACAGTGCGCCAAGTTGGTCTCCGGCGTCCTAAGCCGCACTATCAGCTACGTCAAGTCTGACACCATTTAGAGAGAGGAGACATACGCATGGGCACAACACCTTCCACAATCACGATGGCCCTCGTGGCCAGCGTCGCCCTTCTGGGCGTTCCGGGCTGTTCAAAGAAGTCGGTGCAATCGGGCGGCGATACACAGTCGTCGCAGCAGGCCAAGACAGCAAAGGGCGAGAGCACGGAGAGCAGCAGAACCGGGGTCGGCAATTTCCCTGACACCAGCATGCAGTCAGGCGGCGGGTCCGGACTTCGCGGGTTGGATAAGAACCCCTCCGAGGAACATGTCGCCAGCGGGCTTGGAGCCGGTTCAAGCAACGGCGTCGGGGCGGGCTCATTGTTAGCCAAGGCGGATACATCCGATACGGCGGTTCGGCAGATGGAGGAGATCCGTGCGGAACAGGCCGCCTCGGCTGCCGCCGGTCTCCGAGACGTGTTTTTTGGTTACGATAGCTGGACGATCTCAGACGACCAACGGCAGGCGCTGAACCGCGATGCCGATTGGATGAGGTCGAATGCAAGCGCAATGGTCAAAGTGGAAGGTCATTGCGATGAACGGGGAACCTCGGCCTACAACCTGGTGCTGGGCGAGAAACGCGCCAAAGCGGTCCGCAACTATCTCGTGGAGCTGGGTATCAGCGCCAACCGGTTGTCGGTCGTCTCCTATGGAAAGGAGCGTCCGTCCTGCCTCGATCACGCGGAGTCCTGCTACCAGCAGAACCGCCGCGGGCACCTGGCGGTAAAGACGGGCAAGTAACACGTAACAAGTGGGTGGCACCATGGATATCGCGTGGCATGTGCGAAGTGTCGGAACGCTGATGTGCCTGCTGTCGATCAGCCTGCTGAGCGGCTGTGTGGCCCAACAGGCTGATTTGAAGAGCGCCGAGCGGCGGATGAAGGAATCCAACGAGGCGCTGGCACAGCGGGGGGCCCAGCAACGGCAGGAACTCGAAGAACTGAAGAGCCAGGAACTTCCCAAGTTACGCGGAGAACTCGAAAAGGCACAGCATCAGGCGCAGGAAATACAGAGGGCCCAGGACGATATGCGACAGCGGTCGGCAGTCCTCGAGCAGCAGACCAGGAAGCTCGAACAGTTGTCGGCGAAGCTGGATGCAGACAGCGCGAACCGCTACGCCCAGGTGCGGGAAAGCCTCAATGCCCAGGATGTCAAGAACAAGGCGGACCGCGACCAGCTGCGTCTCGATGTGAATGCTCGCCTCGATGACGTCAATCGCCAAATGGAGGCGCTGCGCAAGGACATCATCGACGCGGTGCAGAAAAGCAACGCCGTGTCCGCCAAGAGCATCGACGTCAAATTCGAGGAGCAGCGCAAAGCCCTGGGCGATACCCAGGTCCGCACCGACCAGTTGTCGGCGAAGTTCACGCAATTCAACCAGGCTTTGACCGGCTTTCGCGACTCTTTGACCTCGATGAATGAACGCATTGCTCAGGAAGAGCAGGCCAGCAAGGCCCTGGCCGCGAAGATCGAAGCAGACACCAAGGCGTCGACCACGCACATCAATGAGACGACAAGAACAATGTCCGGCCACTTGACCGAGGTGAATAAGAGCGTCGCGGCCGTCGCTCAAAAGCTTGCGGCTCGGATCGACGAACAGGTCGGCGAAGTGAACAAGAACGTGTCCCGTCTCGATTCGCGGATCACCGAGCAGGAACATCGCGTGGATGGGCTCGCGAAGAACGTCGATCACATCTCGCATGACGCGCAGACACGGGGGACGATCAAGCCCGGCCAGCGCCCGGTGCAGACGACGACGAAGTCTACGCAACGACCTGCTTTGCTTGCCCCTGCGGAGGCGCAGGCCGAACCGGTTCCGCCGTCCCGTCAGGAATCGGCTTCCGCCGGGCGGCAGGAGCCAGACATGAGCAACATCGTCGTCGAGCGCACGACAACCGCGGCGGCCGACGACTCCGCTCCACCGGTCGAAGTCGCCGCCGTCCGTTCGGCAGAGCGGTCTGATAGGGCCGAGTACGAGCGGGTCCTGTCCTTCTTCAAGGAAGGCAATCTCGACGGATCCCGGGAGGGATTCTCGGCGTTTCTGACGGAATATCCCAACTCCGATCTCGCTCCCAATGCCCGCTATTGGCTTGGAGAATCGCATTACGGTAAAAAAGACTACAAGCAGGCGATCGAATCCTATGATCGCGTGGAGTTGGATTATCCGCAGAGCGAAAAAGTGCCGGCCGCGATTCTCAAAAAGGGCTTTGCTTATCTCGCTCTCAAGGACAAGAAGCGGGCCTCGTCGGCCTTCAAACAGGTCGTGACTTTGTATCCCAAGAGCCCGGAGGCCGGAAAGGCCTATGACAAACTCAACCAGATGAAGGAGCTCCGGTAGCCGTGAGGCTGGCTTTGAGAAGGCTGAGCTTAGGACTCGTTACTGCGGTGGCGATTGCGACGGTCGCCGGCTGCGCCAAGCACGCGGACTTCATCGAGCTACGGGATCATCTCGCGACCGTATCGAAATCCCAGGATCAGGATCAAAAGCGGCTGGATGCACTGCAGCGGCGTCTGGACTCGCTCGAACGCGCCAGGGATGGGGAGCCCTCAAAAACAAAGCTGGACGACCTCAACAGCCGCGTCCAGAAACTGGAATCCCGCCTGGCCAAAACGGATGAGGCTGTGGTGACCTCCGCGGCACCGAAGCTGGACGCGATGCCCCAGGATCCGGCAAGGGCAGGAAAGGCCCAAAAGGCAGGAGGTGCGGAGCCCATCATCCCGAACGTCCCTGCGATCACCCCGACGTCCGCATTCAATCTCTCCTATAACGACTACTTGAACGGCAAATACGATTTGGCGGTCTCGGGGTTTCAACGGTTCGTCAAGGATTTCCCCGGCACGTCCTTGACGCCCAATGCCCATTACTGGCTCGGTGAATCGTATTACCAGCAGAAGGATTACGCGCGGGCGATGCAGTCTTTCGAGTATGTATCGACGGAATTTCCCGGCAACGAAAAAGTGCCGGCTGCGTTATACAAGCTGGGCCTTGCGGCGGCAGAAACCGGCGATGTAGTGAAATCGAAGAAGAACTTGAAGCGGGTACTCGAGGAGTTTCCCACCTCGGACGAAGCCAAGCTGGCAAAGATCAAGCTAGCCGAGATCCGATGATCGGCTGGGCGTTGGGAGCGTAATCCGGTGCCCGCTGCGCACTCTTCCGCCACCATTCAGGTGCTTCCCGGCGACGTGGTCAGCCGGATCGCCGCCGGAGAAGTGATCGAACGGCCGGCTGCGGTCGTCAAGGAACTGATCGAAAACAGTCTCGACGCCGGCAGCCGGCACATCGTTATCGACATCAAGGACGGGGGCCGGACTCTCATCCGTGTCACCGACGATGGCGAAGGTATCCGGCGAACCGACCTTCTTCTCGCCTTTGAGCGTCACGCGACCAGCAAACTCCGCTCGGACGAGGACCTCAGCTCCATCACCACCATGGGATTCCGCGGAGAAGCGCTTCCCAGCATCGCTGCCGTGTCGCGTGTTCTTGTGACGACGGCCACGAGGCAAGATGCTGTCGGCGCGCAATTATCGTTGATCGGGGGCGTGTCCCAGGGGGTCACAGACGCCCCGCCCGTGGCCGGCACGAGAATCGAAGTGGCGGATCTGTTCTATAACCAACCGGCGCGAAAGAAATTCCTGAAATCCGTGCCGACGGAATTTTCGCACATCAGCACCATGGTTCAGCAGGCGGCGCTCGCCAGGCCTTCGGTGCATTTCGAACTGACGCATAACGGCCAGGACATCTTGAACTACTCCGCCGTGCCGTCCGACCGCGACCGGATTCTGCAGGTGTATCAGGCGGGGTTTGTCAACAAGGCAGTCGAGATACGCGGCCGCATGGCCGGCTGCACGCTCAGCGGCGTCATGACCGATCCCCTTCATGCGCGCGCCTCGAGGGCGCCACAGGACCTGTTCGTCAACCGACGGGCGGTCAAGAACGGCGCCGTGTTCCATGCAGTCCTCGACGGATACGGCTCGATGCTTGCCAAAGGCCATCATCCGACGTATGTCCTCTACCTCGACATCGATCCCGAGCGCATCGACGTCAATGTGCATCCCGCAAAGCGCGAAATTCGGTTCGCCGATCAGGAAGCGGTCCATCGCTTCGTGCGGCAGACGGTGCGTCACGCCTTCAGTGGACTCGAACGCAAGTTGGTGCTTGGAATGGTTTCGGACCAGGCGACGGCTGCCGTCGCCTCGTCGGATTCCATCACCGAACCATCGCCGGCCGGCTTTTCGGGGTCGGCGCGACCGGCACCGGACGTCCTGTCGTACTCCGACATCCCGTCCGGGTCCGAAGCGCTTTTCGTCGGGGAACCAAAAGACTCCTATACGGTCTCCCGGGAAGTGGCGATCATTCCCTTCGGGCAGATGCACGAGACGTATCTGCTCGCGCAGGTCGGGCATGAACTGCATGTGATAGACCAACATACCGCCCATGAGCGGGTGCTGTTCCAGCGCTTGTCTCGTATGTGGGCTCAACGGGACATGATCATCCAACCACTGCTGATTCCCGAATCCATCGAACTGACCGCCGCACAGATCGCGCTCGTGCAGAAATATATTCCGGAACTGGAACAGGCAGGACTTGTTCTCGAGACGTTCGGTCCCGCGGCCGTGCTCGTGAGAGGCGTACCGGTCGGACTCGGCGCGCTGGACGGCGCCGCGCTCGTTCGCGAGTTGCTCGAGGAGTTCGCGGAATGGGCGACGGCGTCCTCGCTCGAGGCGAGAGCGCAATCGGTTCTGGCCACGCTGGCGTGTAAGAGCGCGGTTCAGGCGGGCCGTTCCATGGCGCTTCCCGAGATCGAGCAGCTGGTCCGTGACTGGGTCAACGAGGGATTGATGACGACCTGCCCGCACGGAAGGCGGACGGTATTCCGTCTTTCTTCTGACGAACTCGACAAACTGTTCGGCAGGACCGGTTGGTCGTGACGACCTGTCCCATGCACACAATGGGCTTACTCTCGGAGGGACAAGTCCGGCAGAGACCGCTGGTCGTTCTTCTCGGCCCCACCGCTGTCGGAAAAAGCCGGCTTGGAATCGAAATCGCGAAGCGGCTCGACACCGAGATCCTCACGGCGGACTCACGCCAGGTCTATCGCGGGATGAACGTCGGCACGGACAAACCGCCGCCCGACGCCCGCGAGGGCATTGCGCACCATCTCATAGATCTGGTCGAGCCTGACGAACCCTTCAATGCCGGTTTGTTCCGTGGCTATGCCGCTCGACTCATCGAGGCCTTGTATCACCGTCGAAGACTTCCATTGGTGGTCGGCGGCACAGGCCTGTACATGCGCATCCTGTGGCAGGGCCTCTGCGAGGCGCCGCCGAGCGACCCGAGCGTACGGGCGCAGCTCTGCGCCGAAGCCCGTGAACAGGGGCACGAACGTTTATATGCACGTCTGACGGCGACTGACCCGGTGGGCGCAGCCAAGCTGCACCCCCGCGACACATCGAAGATCATCCGTGCCTTGGAAGTGCACCAGCTCTCCGGCGTTCCGCTGTCCTCATTCCAAGAGGGCCACGGCTTTGCGGACCGGCCATATTCGACGCTCGTCATCGGTCTGAATCGGGAAAGGGAAGATCTCTACCGGCGGATCGAGGAACGCATTGACTGGCAGCTTGCCAATGGACTCGTCGAAGAAACCCGTCACCTGCTGGATCGAGGATATCGGCGGGATGCCCGGTCCATGACCGGACTGGGCTATCGGCATGTGGCCGCCTATTTGGCCGGTGAATTGGAGCGCACAGAGATGGTCAGGCTGTTCAAACGCGACACGAGACGCTTTGCCAAGCGGCAAATGACGTGGTTCAGGCGCGAACCGGAGACGAATTGGCTGATGATCGGCCAAGCAGAGTCGCATGAACAGACCGTGGCTCGTGCCATGCACCTGATTGGTTCCTTTCTGTCAGCGCTCGATACGGACGGGGAAGCAACGGCATAGCCTTGCAGTAAGGAACGGCAACACAATGGTCGCGCGGACAAAGACGGCTCGTGCCGAGATCGGGATCATCGGGGGCAGCGGGCTTTATGACATCGAAGGGCTCCACCAGGTCAAACGGGTGACCCTCACGACGCCCTTCGGGCAGCCGTCCTGTCCGCTGGTCGTCGGTGAACTCGACGGGATTCCTGTGGCGTTTCTCTCGCGGCACGGCCAGGGACATCGATTCAATCCGTCGGAGATCAATTACCGCGCGAATATCTACGCCTTGAAAGCCATCGGCGTGCGGCGCGTCATCTCGGTCAGTGCAGTGGGCAGCATGAAGGAAGCGATGAAACCCGGCGAAGTCGTGCTGCCCGATCAGTTCATCGACCTGACCAAGCGACGGGTCTCCACGTTCTTCGAAGGGGGTGTGGTGGCGCATGTGGCGTTCAGCGATCCGGTCTGCGCGTCGCTCGGCCACTCGCTGCTGGGAGCCGGTCGTTCCGTGGGGGCCACCGTTCATCAGGGCGGCACGTACGCCTGTATCGAAGGGCCGCAATTCTCGACGAAGGCCGAATCGTATCTGTACCGCCAATGGGGCGTGAGCGTCATCGGCATGACCAATCTGCCTGAGGCCAAACTCGCGCGCGAAGCCGAACTCTGTTATGCGACGGTGGCGCTCGTGACCGACTATGATTGCTGGCACGAAACGGAAGAGCCCGTCACGGTCGAAGCCATTCTGGCGACGCTCTGTGAAAACGTCACGTTGGCCAAGCGGCTGCTGCGCGCCGCCGTCAAATCGGCGGCGTCCGTGACGACCTGTCAATGTCAGCAGTCGCTCGAGCACGCCATCGTGACGGCGCCCGGCGCCATCCCGGCGGGGCTCCGGCGAAAACTCGCGTTGCTGTTGGATCGTGTGCTTCCATCATCGAAAGGACAGCGGTGAATCATGGGCAAACTGCTCGTTGTCGGTTCCGTCGCGTTGGATACCGTGAAAACACCCTTCGGTGAAGCGAGTGAGGTGTTGGGAGGGTCCGCCACCTATTTCTCCGCCTCGGCAAGCTACTTCACGACGGTCGACCTCATCGCCGTCGTCGGAGAGGATTTCCCGTCTCAGCATCTGGCCTTTCTCAAGAGCCGGAACATTGATTTAACCGGCCTCGAGCGCCGTCCGGGCGCCACCTTTCGCTGGAAGGGCGAGTACAGTCACCAGCTCAACGAAGCCCAGACGCTCGACACGAAGTTGAACGTCTTCGAAACGTTCCGTCCGAAGATTCCGGAATCATACCGGGCACCGGAGGTCCTGTTTTTGGGCAACATCGATCCGGAGCTGCAGCTCGATGTCCTCAACAAGCTGCCACGGCCTCCCTTGGTGGCGTGCGACACGATGAATTTTTGGATCAACGGCAAACGGGACGCCTTGTGGCGGGTCCTCGAAAAGGTCGACATCCTCATCATCAACGACGGCGAGGCGCGTGCGCTCGCGGGAGACCCCAATCTTGTCAAGGTAGCCGCAATGGTGCTCGCGCGGGGTCCGAAGCATCTGATCATCAAGCGGGGCGAATATGGCGTCTTGATGTTCAGCGGGAGTCAGGTGTTCGGGGCTCCGGCGTTTCCTCTTGAAGACGTGCGCGATCCGACCGGCGCCGGCGACACGTTTGCCGGCGGCTTTCTCGGCTATCTTGCGGCGACGGGTAACCGGACGGTCGACTCATTCAAGCAAGCCATCATTTTTGGAAGCGTCATGGCGTCGTTTACCGTAGAATCCTTTAGTCTTGACCGTTTGCGAGTCCTGGATTACAAAGAGATCCAGGATCGGTTTCGGGCATTCAAACGTCTCACCCATTTTGAGGACCTTCCGTGAAGCGGTCGCAGTCACTCGTGCGCATGATCGGAATCGTCGCGATCGGCCTGGGCGTGATGTCCGCTATGAGCGGTTGTGCCACCACTTCGGAAGAAACGAAGCAGAAATCCCAGGGCTATTATCAGGAGGGCGTGGCGAGCCTGGAACGCGACCGGCAGAAGGCGTACGTGTCGTTCCAAAAAGCCGTGCAACTTGACCCGACGAACAAAGAAGCGCGGTACGCTCTCGGCCACATTTTGGTATTCCAGGGAAAGCTGCCGCAGGCGGAAGCGGAATTTCGAGAAGCGGTCAAGATCGATGAAAACTATTCGGAGGCGCATACCTACCTCGGCGAGGTGTTGGCTTACCAGGATCGTTGGAAGGAGGCGATCGGGGAATTCCGGCTGGCCCTCAACAATCCGCTGTACGGCACGCCCGACCTCGCGCGGTATCAGCTCGGCAAAGCGCTGGCGCACGAGGGCGATTATCAGGGGGCAATGGAGGCGCTGGAAGACGCGCTTGCCGTCAATCCTCCGAATGTGCCGCCTGCGATGCTCCAGCTGGAGTTGGGGAAGGTGTACTACAAGCTGGGATTCGAACGCCGGGCCAAAGAGGCGCTGACGAAAGTGACGACGTTGGACAAGACGGGCCCCCACGCTGCGGCGGCGAAGGAAATTCTCGCCCGGCTCAAACCGTAAAGAGAGACGCATGGATTCGATCGGAGATTTCTTCAAACAGGTGAGGGAAACCAAGGGGCTGACCGTCGACGAGGTGGCCTCAAAGACGAGGATCCGAACGGATTTCGTCAAGGCCCTCGAGGAAGGCAATTTCGCCAAGCTGCCCGATCAGGTATTCGCCCGCGGCTTTGTCCGATCCTATGCCCGATCCCTCGGATTGGACGAGGAAGATGCCATCCATCGGTTCATTCAGTCCGCCGGCGCCTTTTATGAGAAACAGGACGAGCGCGAGCGTCTCAAGGTCCGTCAGGCGGAAGAGCAGCGGAAGCGTCAGGCCAATCGAAAGGCTGTGGCTATCGCGATTGGAATTGCGATCCTGACCTTGGTGATTTTATTGAGCCGCGAACAATCCTCGCTCCTGGTGCGGCGGACCTCGCAAACGGAACCGCCCTCGACCGCGGGCAAGCGCGTCCCTCCGCCCGAGACAAAAGCTGATGTGCCCGCACGTCCGGACGCCGAAAGCAGCTCGGCCTCGGCGAAGCCGAAACCGGAGGTCCCCGCTCCGTCGCAGGCCGCCGCCCGCAGTGATGCGCCTTCGGGGCGCGGAGCGTCAACGGGGACGGCGGCAGCCCCGGTTCAGCCTCCAGCGACCAGTCAAGCCGCTGCGCCGGTCAGGGCCGAAGGGCCGCTCGTACCGCTCTCACTCGAGGCATCGACAAACACGGAGGAACCGCTGGTGTTGGACCTCGAAGCGACTGAGTTGAGCTGGGTCGTCATTCAGGTCGATGGCGGCAGTCCCCAGGAAGCCCTATTGCGCCCCGGCGAAAAAGCCAAGTGGAAAGGGCAGGATCAGTTCATGCTGACGCTTGGCAATGCTGGCGGGGTCAAGGCGGAGCTGAATGGCAAGCCGCAAAAGGCGTTCGGGCCGAGCGGCAAAGTTGCTCGCGACATCGTGCTGAAGCGATAGATTCCCGCTGCGAATTCTCGGAATCCTGCGAATCCTCCCTCCACTGTGGCACGGCGGTATCCTCTCTGTGGCGATATGGTCGCGTTGAGGCTGCCTGCGGTGCCCGCTGCTGCAAACGATCATGTAACCGGGCGTATTTTCCGCAATCGCACGGCTACGCCGGGTGGCATGACGTTTGATTCACGCACTGCAGGACGAACGGAGAAGCGTGGCCGCGGCAGTCCCGCACACGTTGTGCGTATGCTGAGCGGTTTGCTTGACAAGGTCAAAACGCCGTTGCTATAGTCGCGACGCTTTATTACCTTCATGCAACCAAATCAGTGGCCATGGGCCTGGAGATGTGCGGTGGTTTAACAACAAGGAGGAGTCTGATGGGGTATTTTTCTAAGTTTTTAGGAGTCGCAGCAGCCATCACGTTGCTCTCGGCAACGGTGGTCGGAGCGGAAGAAAAGGATCCGCTGAAGCCTCGTGTTCCTGCGGACCAGATTGCGGATGCCAAGGCCTTGAAGAATCCGGTGGCGAATACTCCCGAGAACGTTGCCAAGGGAAAGGCGCTGTTTGAAGGGAAGGGCACCTGCTTCAATTGCCACGGCAAGGAAGGGAAGGGCGACGGCCCCGCCGGCGCGATCCTGAATCCGAGCCCGCGAAACTTCACGAACTGCAAATTCCACAAGAAACGGAAAGACGGCGAGCTCTTCTGGGTGATCAAGAACGGCAGCGCGGGCACGGGAATGGTTTCACTCATTCCCGCCGCCATCACGGAAGAAGAAGCTTGGACGATCATCAACTACGAGCGGAGCTTCTGTAAAGGCGACGAATAGTATTCGATACGAGGGTCACTGGGGTGGGGGACGATGTCCTCCACCCCTTTTTTTTGGCGATGTCTCGATCAGTGGCTTCCGGACGCCGTCACTGAGGCGAGCCTCGTGAGCGGAAGCCCGCTGGCCGGATCGGTCGCTTTCAACGGAGGCACGACGGCGGGGTGTTGCTCATGGCCATACTGAGTCTTGGAGGCCCACTGCACTTTCTGGTTCAGATAGGCCACTGCTTCACCCAGGGTCACTTCGCCGTCACGGTTGAGGTCCGATTCGCCCCTGAGCGCTCGCAATAGGTAATACGTAAACAGGCCATGCCGGTGAGTATCGTCCTCAACGACCTTTCCGACGCCGTTCGTGGCGATGACGTGCACGGTGGAACTCCCGGAAGGGTTCCATTGGGGGAGCACGGCCTTCGACCGGCCGTCCGCTCCGGCTGCCAGTCTGGTCACCATGCCGTCGAAGACGAGCAGCGTCTGTTTGGCGTGCAATCGGCTGAGCGCCGATTCGAGGTCCTTGAGCGGTAACGCCCGCGAGGATGAGGCCACGCCGCCGTCGTAGGGAACGAGGAACACGTCCCCGTTCGGGCCGACCGTCGCGAGTCCTGCAAAGTAGACGATGACCACGGCGTCTTTGTTCATGCGTCCGGGCAGCCAATCCATCAGCGCTTCGTCGATGTCCGGGCGCAGGGCCTTCCAATCTTGAAGGAGTCGGACATTCGAAGCCGGCAGCCCGCCGACCGATTGAAAATAATTCGTGACCAGCTCTGCGTCGGATGCCGCGTACTTACGGACGGACAACTGTTGGTCCCGATAGGAGCCGATGCCGATCGACACCAGATAGGTATTCGGCTGCTTGAATCCGACGGGAATAGCAGGGATCTGATCCACGTCGTCGGCCTTCATGCCGGTTGGCTGGATCGAGAGCGGCAGTGTTTGTGAAGGGGGTGAGGCCGAGGCCGGATCGACGACGCTCACTTGCAGCTCCGCCTGTTGAGTCTGCATGCTCTGAGGGAGGGTGGCGACGAACTCGATCGACCGCGATTGCCCGGGCTGCAGGCGGCCGGCCGACAGCGTGGTGGCGGGGAATTGGGCGAGCACGATCGGGGTGCCCGACAGACTTGCCGCCACATTTTGTAGGTCCTGGGCCCCGGTATTGACGATGTCGACCCGGACCCGGACATGCTCGCCTCCTTCGAAGACCAGATTTCCGTTGTCGTCCAACACGGTGGCTTTAAAGGAGAGAGCCGTTGCCGATGCCGCAGCCTGGCGGGTAGGCGCGGGAACCGGAATCGCCGCCGCCGGTGCCATTGCCGCTCCCATTGCCGTCGGCGATGACGCAGAGCCGGCTGTCGTTCCTCCCTGACCGAGTTGGCGGCGGGACACCTCGGTGACTTTATACGCAAACTCGCGGGCTGCATCTTCTAGAAAAGGGTCCAGAACATAATCGCAATTCTTTTGAACCGCCTGGATGCGGACGCGGCCACGCTGAACGACCTGCACCTCCTGCTCAGGCGAGGCTGACCCATTCTGATCCAACACGGACACGAGTCCGCCCAGCTTCAGATCGGTTTCCGCTCGATCGTAGATACCGTCCATGCGCAGCGTGAAGTTCGATTGTACGAGATTGACACGGACGACCACGTCCGGCTTGACGCCGGATTCCGGCCTGACAACCGATGCAAAGGTCCGGTTCACGGCCTCGAAGATCTTGTCTTGAAGGGTCGAACCGAACTCGACGATTTGCAGGTGGCCGCAATTGTCGGTGTATTCGGCTTTCGTAGCCAGAAGGGAGGGGGAAAGTTCCAGCACGGCGGTCTGGGACAGGCGCGGTCCCACGTCCGGCATTTCCTGTTTCGTACAACCGAGGACGAAGGCCGCGAAAAGCCCGGCGCCACAGAGGCTCACGCCGAGGGAACGCCGGCTGCGCTTGTGCAGATAGGGACGGCCGCTCGTGTGCATGAAGTAGCTCACCGTACCGGAATCACTGACTGAAAGCAACTTGTCACGGGTAGCCGCCTGCTTTATCCTACCGCGCGATGCGCATTCTGGGCCTGTCAAATATGCGCGATGCAGCGGCTGCGTTGGTCGACAATGGCCAAATCGTCGCCGCCGCAGAAGAAGAACGCTTCGTCCGCATCAAGCATGTGACGGCTCTCCCGCTTCAGGCCGTTCGCTTCTGTCTACAGACCGCCGGCATCAGCCTCGAGGACGTCGACGCCATAGCGGTGCCGTGGAAATATTGGCGACTCGGCCGGCGCGCGGCTCTCGCGGTCGGCTCCATGCTTCGATCCCCGCGGCTGTTCACCGTCAAAGGCACCCGCAGCGTGGAGCGTCTGACGGGCGAATGGAAAGAACTGGCGTTTCTGCGGACCTATCTCTCCCGCCGCGTTGATGGAACGCGGTGTCCTCCCGTTGTCTTCCTTGACCATCACCTTTGCCATGCCGCGAGCGCCATGCTCGTGTCGCCGTTCGAACAGGCGGCCGTCATGGTGGTGGACGGTGCATCGGAAGCGCATACGACGATGCTCGCGCGTGCGGACCGTCACCAGATCCGCGTCCTGACACGCGTCGCCCTTCCACATTCACTGGGTCAGTTCTATGCAGGCATTACCTCATATCTCGGATTCAAGCCGGACCACGATGAATACATCGTGATGGGCCTCGCGGCCTACGGCGCTCCATCGTTTGCGCAGGCGCTGCGCGAACAGGTATTGCGCACATTGCCGGACGGCGAGTTTCGGCTGAACACCCGGCTCTTGGATTTCCACCTTGCAAGACGGCGCATCTTTTCTGCCGAGTTCGTTCGGCTGTTCGGTCCCCCGCGCCGACCCGACGAGGACATTACGCCGCGCCACCACGATATCGCCGCGAGCGCCCAGTCCGTGCTTGAGGACACGCTTCTCCACCTTGCACGACATCTCCGCCGCATGACGAACGACCAACGGCTGTGTGTGGCCGGCGGCGTCGCGTACAACTGTGTCGCCAACAGCCGGTTGCTGAAGGATGCCGGATTTGGAGAGCTCTTCGTTCCCCCGGCGGCCGGGGATTCGGGAGCCGCATTGGGAGCGGCGTTGTGGCTGGCGAAGCGAAGAGGCGGGTTGGCGTCGCCCACGGTGATGCGCACCGCTTCGTGGGGACCACAATTCTCCGAAGCCGTGTGCCGCGCCGCCCTGGAGGAGGCTGGGTTGGACGTCCAGTGGCTCGATGACGCGCTGCTCTGCGAGCAAGTCGCCGGAGAGCTGGCCGCAGGGCGGCTGGTATTCTGGTTTCAAGGGCGGATGGAATGGGGGCCTCGGGCTCTGGGCAATCGAAGTCTGCTGGCTGATCCTCGCCGCGAAGACATGCGTGCCCTGATCAATCTGAAGGTCAAATTCCGTCAGCCGTTCCGGCCGTTCGCGCCGTCGGTGCTGGCCGAGCGGGCGTCTGAATATTTCGATCTCACGGGGTCGTCCCCGTTCATGGTTCGCACCGCCCCGGTGCAATCTTCCGTGAAAGGCGTCATTCCCGCCGTCGTCCACGTCGACGGCACGGCGCGAGTGCAGACGGTCGATCGCGATTCGAATCCGCGTTACCGGCTGCTGTTAGAAGCCTTTGCGCGGCGTACCGGCGTTCCGGTCCTTTTGAACACATCGTTCAACGTCAATGAGCCGATCGTGTGCACGCCGCGGGAGGCTGTCGCGTGTTTTCTGAGAACGGACGTCGAGTGGCTCGCCATGGAGAATCTGCTGGCGAGACGGCGATCGATGCCCTCTGGGGGATAGCCGGATGAGGGACATGTCCGCGTTTGTGCTCCTGCTGCTCATCGTCATCGCCAACTTTGCTTTGCAGCCGCTTACCGAGCCCGACTTCGGCTGGCATTTGCGGACCGGGCTGGATGTCCTGCATCAACAGCTCTCCCTGCCTGAGACGGACCCGTATTCGCACACCATGCCGGATTGGGCCTGGGTGGAACATGCATGGCTCACCGATGTGTTGATTGCAGGCATCTACACGCTGTTCGGGGCTCTCGGCGTCATCGTGTTCTTTTCCGGCGTGACCGTCGGCGCATGGCTTCTTGGCGCAGCCGTAGCTTCAGCCGGATTGGCCTTCCGCTGGCTGGCATGCACCCTTTCGCTGTGGGTTGCATTGCCGTATCTCGGGGCAAGAACGCAACTTGTCACATTACTGGGGATCGCGCTGCTCTCATGGATCTTGAAGCGCTGGCAGGACGGCAACGACTCCCTCAGCTGGTGGATTCCCCCCCTGTTTCTGTTGTGGGCAAATCTGCACGGCGGATTCGTTGTCGGCCTGCTGCTGTTGGGGCTCGTGATTGCCACGACATCGATTGCCAGATGGTTGTCCGACCGGCGGATCGTCTCCGGTGGTCAATTCGATGAGCGGCTATTTTCGAGAGAGGAACTCAAACGGCTTGCCTTGCTTGCCGTGGCCTCAGCGTGCCTTACGCTCGTCAATCCGTATGGGTGGCGGTTACACGGCGAAATATTGGATTCGCTGTCCAACCGGTTCATGCTCGAGACGCTTCAGGAGTGGCAGCCCTTCTCAGTCTCAGCCTTGGCCGGACGCAGATATATGCTTTATCTGGCCGCTCTGGGAATCGGGATGGCGCTCTGGTACCGGAGCATCCAGCCGGTACGCTGGGTCGTCGGCCTCGTCTTTCTCGCCTTCTCGTTCCGGCACATGCGCAATATCCCGTTCTTCCTGATATGGAGTCTTCCGTTCGTTGCTGACGTCATGGCTCATGCGTTTGAACGATCGTTCGGGCGATGGCCGTTCAGCGATGCCTGGGCGAGGAAGGGTGAGCTAGCGGCCGCCGTCCTCCTCGCAGGTGTGTTGTGGTGGCTGGGCCCTGAGCATGTGGATCGTGTTGCGCTCTCCGGCACGAGGCCGGCGGAATTTTTCAGAGCAACCTCCTATCCCATTGAGGCAGTGCAATGGTTGCATGCCCATCACGAGCAAGCCGGGCAACGGTTGTACAATGACTACGCCTATGGCGGGTTTTTACTTTGGTGGTTGCCAGGAACGAAAGTGTTCATTGATGGCCGGATGCCGGCATGGCAGCGGGGGCAACGCGACATCCTCAGAGATTACCTCGCGCTGACCGGAGAAGCACCGGATATGAGTGTGCTTGCAAAATATTCGATTGACTGGGCGCTCGTGAAGCGTCAAACGCCGTTGGAGGAAGGGTTGGCCCGAAGTGCGGCTTGGAGGCGGGTATACGACGATGAGAAGGCCGCCATTTACCGCTTGAACTCTACGATGCCGGCATCCTAACGCGGCTCGCATTGACTTCCGCCAATTCCGGCGAAAAGGAAGGACGCCGATAACGACCGCGAACGTTGTTACGCCTGATCACCGCTAAGTCGAGCAGCATCCTGAGGCCGTCTCGCATGACACGGACTTTCGAGCCCGGCTGATCCGACCAGTTCACCGGAACCTCCGCAATGCGATATCCGCGTCGCTGGGCCAGATAGAGCAATTCCAGGTCGAATCCGAATCCATTGATCGAGGCATAGCTGAACAGCTCTTGTGCGACGGCCCGGCGAAACAGCTTGAAGCCGCATTGTGTGTCGGCGATGCCTGGAATCCCGCCGCGCCGCACCGCCGCATTGAACAGCGTGCCAAGCACGCTTCGATACAGGCGAGCACGAACAACGAACCCTGGAAGGCGCGCCGCGAGCGCGCGAGATCCGATGGCCATGTCCGCCCCCTCCGCCAATGCTTTTTCGAGCCGGGCCAGTTCCTGTATAGGCGTGGCGCCGTCGGCATCGGCAAACAACTGCAGGCAGCCCGTTACTGACTGCATTCCATGACGGACTGCGGCGCCTTTCCCTCGACAGCGTGATGACCGCATCACCCGCACGGCCGAATGGACCTGAGCATACCGCTCGACGACCCCAGATGTGCCATCGGTGCTGCCGTCATCCACGATTAACACCTCATAGACGCGGCCTTGCCGGTCACAGTACTCGGTGATTTGTCGCAGAAAAGGAAGAATCCGGTCAGCTTCGTTATGGGCTGGAACGACGATTGACAGCTCGGGAGAGCTGGAATGATGAGGACAGATCATGGGACCCCCGCAGTCCGAAGGGAGGAGCGCTGTGAGTCCGTCTCTGAGGTCGTACGGTAGCTGAGGGGATGGGTAAAATTCAAGAGGAGACGTGGACTTGACAGGGCCGGTAGGGGGGAGCGAACGTATTATCCATAGAGGGGAATCGACTACCGGGCAGTTGGGTCGTTCTTACCGGGAGGTGGGCGATGCGTTGGATCGTCAAAATTAGCAGCGGTCTCTTGGTTACCCTGCTTCTCACCGCCTGCGCCTCAGCTGTTCCACCAAGCCGGTTGGGCGATTATGTGTCGTCGGAGCATCGAGGCAGTGAAGAGGCCTTGAGCCACGTTGAGCAGCGCCCGCTGAGGGCTGCTCTTGTGCTCGTTTCGGATACGGCAGATGCCGGCGCAGTGACAAACCTTCCGGACGAGGCATTGCTCCGCCTTGGTGAGACGTTAAAAGCGGACATCAGCCGGGTGCTTCCCGTCACGATCACGGAGGTGTTGTCGGCGGATCAAATTCGTCCGCAACCGAATGGAGATTGGAGCCAATTTGCCGATTTAGGACGTCAACGCGGTTTGGAATACCTGGCCGTGGTCGTGGTTTCGAGCACGGAGCAGGAATATCCCGTGACGCTGTTTCTGGGCTGGACCACCCATGCGCAGCCCGGATTTCGCCGCGATAATTGGTCGCTGCTGGAATTCGCGTTATTGGACTTGAAAAACAATGTCTCGCTGATGGAGGCCGAGGGCCGCGGCTGGGCGACATTGGACCGGCCCACGGCGCCGGGGATTGATCAATGGTACCCGGTGGTGTACCTGCGGCCGCAGGACCCTGAACGTCGAATCTGGCCGCCGACCTACGAAGGAGCGCCGAATACCCTCAAGGTGGTCTCCTTCGACCAGGCGGAGAAGCGCCTCGCGTTGAAACTGCAAAATTCCTATATCGGGCAGCTGCAGGCCATGGCGGACAAACCCGCCTCTTACTAGCTCGATTCGAATACATTTTCATTCACGGTTTCTTTCAGCGCGCCGGCCAAAGGGGACGATTAGTCTTTGAAGGCCTCGGAACGGATAGTGTACAATAAGCCGTTGATGCCCATATATTAACGAGCTTGTATAACCTCCCGGAGGATTACGGTCATGGCTACGTGGAGTGAGAATGGTCGTGCTCTCGGCTTCGCCGGTTGTCTTTGTGCCTTTGCACTTGCCTGTACCCTCAACCCGATCGCAGGTGATCTGTCGGCAACGGCTGCCGGAGTTCCCCCTTCGATGGCGCAGGGATTTTCGGAGATTGTGAAAAAAGTCACGCCTGCTGTCGTGAACATTGCGGTGACGGGCGGAAGCGAGGGCGGAAGAGGCCGGCGGCCGCTGCCTCCCGGTCCGTTCGGCGGGCCTCCCGGCGGTCCTCCTGGCGGACCGCCAGGCGAGGAGCCAGGAGGGGAATTGCCCACGCCTCCTCCAATGCCTCCGGGTCCTCACGGACGACCTGATCAAAGCGCCGGTTCGGGCGTAATCCTCGATTCGAACGGATACATCGTCACCAACAATCACGTCGTCGAAGGTGCGACACAAATCACCGTCACGCTGAGCGATCGACGCGAATTTTCCGCGAAAGTCGTCGGCGCCGATCCTAAGACCGATCTTGCCGTTGTGAAGATCGAAGCCAAGGATCTTCCTTCGGTCAAATGGGCTGAGTATGAAAAGCTGCAAGTCGGTGATCTGGTACTCGCAATCGGCAGTCCGTTCGGCTTGAGCTCAACCGTGACGCTGGGCATCATCAGCGCCCTGGGCCGGGGCAATGTCGGAATCGCAGACTACGAAGATTTCATTCAAACGGATGCCGCGATCAATCCGGGTAATTCAGGCGGCGCGCTCGTCAACATGAACGGGGAATTGATCGGCATCAACACGGCCATCTTCTCAAGAACCGGCGGCTCTGAAGGAATTGGGTTCGCCATTCCAAGCAGCATCGCATTGGACATCGTGGACAGCCTGCAGAAGACCGGCAAGGTCGTTCGCGGCTGGATGGGCGTGGCGATTCAGGAGATTACGCCGGCATTGGCGAAGTCTTTCAAGCTCCCCGAACAACGGAAGGGTGTGCTCATCAGCGACGTCAATGAAAACGGACCCTCTCATGCGGCCGGCGTCAAACGCGGCGACGTCGTCGTGGCCTTCAACGGCAAAGAGGTGCAAAGCGTGAGTCAGCTGCGCAATCTGGTGGCCCGTACGGTCGTGGGCAAGGATGCACAGATCAAAATTTTGCGGGAAGGCAAGGAGCAAACGCTCTCGGTGAAGGTCGCCGAGCGGCCGTCCGACGAGATCCTCGCGAAAAAAGATTCGGCGCCTCCCAAGGAGCAAGGGGAGACGATCAAGCCGCCGGACAACGTACTGGCCTCGTTGAAAGTCCAGTCGTTGGACAACGCCATGATGAGCCAGTTGAACATCCCTGCAAAAACCGCCGGTGTCGTGGTCTCGGCGGTCGAACCGGGCGGTCCGGCGGAAGCCGCCGGCATCCAACGCGGCGATGTCATTCAGGAAGTCAATCACGAAGCGGTCAAAAATCTGGACGAATATTCAAAGGCGGCAAACAAGATCAAAAAAGAGGAACTGGCCGTTCTGCTGCTCAGCCGGCAAGGGAACAACCTGTTCGTGGCGGTCAATCCGAAGTAATCGGCCGAAGTCACAGGGCCGGATTCAATCGAGCGATCGCAGCGTCGGGGCGGCGCCCCGCGCTGCGGCCTGCTGGGGACGCAGTGCTGAACGATTTCAATCGGTGGCTGCAAGATTCCGTCTTCAAGCCGCTGGAAGACAAAAAAATGCCGGTCATGGAGCATCTCGTCGAGCTCCAGGTCCGGCTCACACGGGCGGTGATTGCGACCGCGGTCGTCTTCGTCGGCACGTTTTTCTACGCGGACACGCTCGTCAAGTGGCTGCGCATTCCTCTACAGAACATGTTCGTGCCCGGGTCGCTTTCCTGGGTTCCGACGGATCTTCCCGCCGTGCCGTTCGTCTTCCTCGCGCCGGCCGAAGCGCTGTGGCAGAACGTGAAGGTGGCGGGCTTGTTCGCCATTGTGCTCGCTACGCCGTACATCCTATTGGAGGTCTGGCAGTTCGTCGTGCCCGGCCTGCATGCGCAGGAGCGCCGGTTTGTGGGACCGTTTGTAATATTGAGCACGTTGGCGTTTTATGCAGGCGTCGGATTTTCCTTTTTCTTCGTGCTGCCGTTTGCATTGAACTTTCTGGTGTCGTATGGGGTGAGCGCCGGCTTCATTCCGCAGCTTTCGATCGCGCAGTATGTCGGTTTCGCCCTGTGGTTCTTGATGGTCTTTGGATTGATTTTCGAAGTGCCGTTGGCGATTACGCTGATGGCCAAGCTGGGCTGGGTTGATGCGCCGTTTCTGAAGCGCTATCGGAAATGGGCGCTGCTGGGCGCCTTCATCGTGGCCGCCATTCTGACCCCCACCCCCGACCCCTTCAATCAATGTTTGATGGCGCTGCCGATGTACATCTTCTACGAGGTCGGCATCATCAGCGCCGGGTTCTTCAACAAGAAGCCGGCGCATGGATCGGAGCCGGCCGGTCCGCTCGCTCCCGCCGGTCCCAAAGTCATGGCCCCGGCCATGTCCGGGCCGGGCGACGGCGAGTATCTCGGCGTGTCCACCGGTGCCGGCAGGCGGCGGTAGCACCGGGTACAGCTCTAGACAAGAAAGGTCCACCAGGATGCCTCGTGAACTGAATGTGATCTCCACGCCGACGTCCGGCGGCAGCGATGCCTGTACGTACATGTGGGCGTGCGCAATCTGCGATGAGAACGAATCGTGTCAAAAAGACAAGGAAGGGCATAGCCGCTGGCTGGTCGCCAAGCGAATGGAGCGGATCGAATACAAAGTCCTGATCATGAGCAACAAGGGCGGCGTAGGGAAAAGCACCTGCACGACCAATCTTGCCGTCAGTCTCGCACTCAAGGGCTGGCACGTCGGGATTTGCGACATGGACATCCATGGCCCGAATATTCCGAAAATGGTGGGCGCGGAAGGGCAAAAGCTCAAGATCAGCACGTCGGGGGGAATCATTCCGTTTCAAGCGTACAATCTCAAAATCGCCTCCATGTCGTTTCTGCTACAGAACCCGGACGATCCCATCATCTGGCGCGATGCCTATAAGTACGAGTTCATCAACCAGCTGCTGGGCGGGGTTGAATGGCAGGATCTGAATTTCCTGCTCATCGATTTGCCTCCCGGCACCGGAAATGAATCGGTGACGACCATCGATCTCTTGGGCAACGTCAGCGGGGCCGTGATCATTACGACGCCCCAGGAAGTGGCGCTGTTGGATTCACGAAAGTCGGTCACGTTTTGCAAGGACAGCGAAGTGCCGATCATCGGCATTGTGGAGAACATGAGCGGTCTCGAGTGCCCGCACTGTCATCAGCACATCGAGGTCTTCCGCAAAGGGGGCGGGGAGGCCTCGGCGCACGACATGGGCGTCCCGTTCCTCGGGCGGATTCCGCTCGATCCGGATGTGGTGACGCAATCCGATGCGGGCGAGCCGTTCGCCATGTTTTATTCCGATACGCCGACGGCCGAGGCGTATCATGAAATCGCCAACAAGGTCGAAGCGTTCTGCAAGAAGAGCGGGTCGCTGGTGAACGTGGCCCCACGGCGACATTAAAAAGATGAAAGGCAAGGATGCCATGAACGGCCTCACGCCTCTCGAGGAGGCTCAAAGGATCGTCTTGGAGGCTACCCCCGTCCTCGGATTGGAGAAAATCCCTCTGCTCGATGCCTTGGGCCGGGTGCTGGGGGAGGACATCATTGTCGAGCGCGATAATCCACCGTGGGACAATAGCGCCATGGATGGGTTCGCGGTGCGGTCGGAGGACATCAGGCAGGAACATGCGATTCAAAAACCCGTGACCTTAGCCGTCATCGAGGACGTGCCGGCCGGCAAGATGCCGACAAAGACGGTCGGACCAGGACAGGCCATCCGTATCATGACCGGCGCCCCCGTTCCGAAAGGCGCCGACACCGTGCTGAAAGTCGAAGACACCGAGCACACCCCGGACACCGTGCGCGTCTTCAAGCCGGAGCAGAAGGGCGCCAACATTCGTCCGCAGGGTGAAGACGTGAAAAAAGGCGAGCGGATCATCGCCAAAGGCACGCGGATCAGACCCGGCGAGGCCGGCATGCTCGCGATTCTCGCCAAATCGTTCGTCTTTGCTCATCAGCGCCCGCGCGTCGCAATACTTTCGACTGGCGATGAGCTGGCAGACTTGGACGAGCGCTTCAGCGAGGAAAAAATCATCAATTCCAACAGCTACGGCCTGGCGGCCGCCGTCCAGGATGCCGGCGGCATTCCCTTCCTGCTCGGGATCGCCAGGGATACGCCCGCCGCACTCAAGGAGAAAATCTCTCACGGCCTCACCGCGGACATTCTGGTCTTGTCGGGGGGAGTGTCGATGGGCGATTACGACTTCACGAAGGCGGTCTTCCGCGATCTCGGCGCCGAGATGAATTTTTGGAAGCTGGCCATCAAGCCCGGGCAGCCGCTGGCCTTCGGCAAAATCCAGGGCAAGCTCGCCTTCGGCTTGCCCGGCAATCCGGTCTCTTCAATGGTGACGTTCGAGCAGCTCGTCCGTCCCGCGATGCTGAAGATGAGCGGAAACAGAAGCTACGGCCGGCCGGTGGTCCAGGCTGTGTTCCAGGAAAAGTTCTCAAAACGGCCTGATCGTCGTCACTTTCTTCGCGGCGTGCTGACGCGTGAAAGCGGAGCTTTCAGTGTACGGACGACCGGTGACCAAGGCTCCGGCATTCTGACGTCCATGGTGAAGGCCAACTGTCTGATCGACGTGCCGACGGAAGTGGAATGCCTCAATCCTGGAGATCTGGTTTCTGTTCAGTTGTTGAGCGGAGAGGCCTGGGCGAATCATTCGGAACCAAGCCAAGCGGGCCCGCATCGGATGTCCTGCTGCTAGAAAGGAGGTCAATGGTCATTAGTCATCGGTCAACGAAGTAAGCGCCATTACTTGGGGACCCAATGACAATTGACCATTGACCAATGACCGCATGTCCGTTCCTATTGTGTGCTTCGTGGGAAAGTCAAATAGTGGAAAGACGACGTTCATCGAACGGGTCATTCCCGAACTCGTGAGGGCAGGGTACAAGATCGCCACCGTCAAGCATGCGGGCCACGGGTTCGATCTGGATACGGAAGGCAAAGATAGTTGGCGCCACAAGCAAGCCGGCGCGAGCAGCGTCGTGATCCTTTCAAAAGGCAGCATGGCAATGTTCGCCGACGTATCGGATCAGTTAAAACCTGAGGACGTTCGCGCGCGGTTTTTGGACGACACCTACGATCTGATTATCGTCGAGGGCTGGAAGCACGAAGGGTATCCGAAAATCGTCATCATTCGCGAGCAGGTCGGCGAGATACCAATCTCAACGGAAGGTCTCTTGGCCGTCGTGTCGGACAAACCGATAGACTTGCAGGTCCCGCGGTTTGATCTCAACGACATCCCGGCCGTGGCAGCGCTCATCATGAAGAATTTCCCTTTGCGGCGTGTCCGCGCGGAGCATGAGCTGGACGTCTAGAACCACCATTCTCCTGGTTCTAGCCGCGGGAGCCCTATTGCTCGGTGCAGTCGCCGTTCCCCTGACCAACCACCCGACATTCTGCGCGAGCTGCCACACGATTCAGCCGTCGCACGACAGTTGGATGAGGTCCTCGCATAAAGACGTGACCTGCGTGGCCTGCCACGTGCGACCCGGAGTGGAAGGTTGGATTCATGATAAGGCGTGGGCCGGGACAAAGGACCTGGCCATTTATGCGTTCGGCACACCGACAGAACCCGCTAATCTGAAAGCCAAGGTGGATTCAAGTGTGTGCATGGGATGTCATCAGCATATCCTTCGCACTTCGGAAGTGGCGCCAAGGGATCTCCCGCAGCCCGTGAAAGAGGTTGGACTGATCATGAGCCATCGGAAGCATATGGAAGCGTTCGACGCGCGTGCGCGAGGGGAGGGCTGTACCACCTGTCATTCAGGCGTCGTGCACGACCGGCCGGTCAAGGGCTATCCCATCGTTGTACCGAGGGGCCACGTCTCGACAGATAACAAGCCATGGACCCCGGATTATCCGGAAGGATCCCACCTTCGCGCAAGGGCCCTTGATGACTGCTTCCGATGTCATGACGGCAAGGCCGAACACCGAGGGAAGGTGTTGGACCGCAAGTGTGAAACCTGCCATCTTCCGGATAAAATTAAACAGTTTCTATCCTTTTGAAGGCAACATGGTCATTGCTCCACCCGTCCTCAACGTCAGTCATCTGCGCAAACAGTTCGGCGATTTCACCGCCGTCGACGACGTCTCGTTTTCGATCCGGCCCGGCGAGATCCTCGGCTTGCTGGGGCCGAACGGAGCGGGAAAGACGACGACGATTCATATGTTGCTGGGCCTCATCACGCCAACGGCGGGATCGATCGAGGTCTTCGGCAAGGACCTTGCCTCACATCGCGAGGAAATCCTCCAACAGGTGAATTTCTCGTCGACGTACATTTCGATGCCGATGGCGCTGACCGTCGAAGAGAACCTCTGGGTGGTCGCCCGGTTGTATGGACTCTCCGACATCAAGCGGCGGGTGGACGACATGGTCAAGAAACTCGAGATGGAGGATTTCAGAAGCAAGATCACACGGAAACTATCCTCGGGGCAAATGACAAGGCTGACGCTTGCCAAGGCCATTCTGACAGAGCCGAAAGTCTTGTTCCTCGATGAGCCGACGGCCAGCCTCGATCCCGACATCGCCCACAAGATCCGCGCGTTGTTGAAGGAGGAGCGGCGGTCCGCTGGACTGAGCATTCTGTATACGTCCCATAACATGCGTGAAATGGAAGAAATGTCCGATCGCATCATTTTTCTCCAGCGGGGGAAGATTGTGGCCGAAGGCACGGCGAGAGAAATTGTGTCTCGGTTCGGTCAGGCCGATCTTGAGGAAGTGTTTCTTAAACTGGCGCGGGAATCGCGGTAAAGAACGAGCGGGCATGCTATCGACTATGCTTGATTTCGGCACCGGGGTGCTCATGGGAGGGCTGGCACTCAGCGCAGGTTGGGGCTGGCTGTGGCTGTCCATCGGCACGGTCGCCTACGCGCGGGGAGTCTGCGGCCTGCGGATCGTATTGAATAGTTTGGCGGTCGGGGTCGCTCCTTTGTTCTTCGGAGCGTTGGCGTGGTGGATGAGGGCTGAGCCATTGTCCTTGAACGCCGCCTTCGCCGCCGGACTTGTGGTCATGCCCCTGATTGTCTTGGGACTCGCGCTCCGGCGTACCTCCGATGGCTGTCGGGCCGGATTTCACATGGCCGAGGGCATCCGGCAATTGAAGGACGAGCTGCTGGGAGTGCACCATGAGTGCGGAGGTTGCGCCCATGATCACGGCCACGATCAACCGGGAGGGTGCCCGTGAGATTTCATCGAGTCAGCGCGCTGGTGGCTCGGCACCTGTATCTCTACCGTCGCAGTCTTCCCAGGATCATGGAGATTTTCTATTGGCCGTTCTTGGATCTCGTCATCTGGGGATTCATCACGGTGTACCTCGTCAAATACCAACCCCAGGTCCCCGGTTTCGTGACATTTTTTCTGGGTGCCTTGATCCTCTGGGACATGCTCTTTCGCTCGCAGCAAGGTATTACGATTTCGTTCCTCGAAGAGTTGTGGGCGAGAAATCTCATGAATCTCTTCGCCAGTCCGCTGACGCCGGCGGAATTCCTCGCTTCGACGATCGCTATGAGCATCTTCAAAGTCACCTGCGTGTCGCTTGTCATGGGCGTATGCGCATGGTTGTTCTACGGGTATAACGTACTGGTCATGGGTATGTGGTTGCTGCCGTTCGTCCTGAACCTGGTGATCACCGGGTGGATCATCGGGGTCTTAACGACGTCCCTGATTATGCGGTTCGGCCAGGAAGCGGAAATTCTCGCCTGGAGCCTGGTCTTCCTGTTTCAGCCCATCTCCTGCGTCTTTTATCCGCTCGAGGTCCTGCCGGCCTGGCTTCAGGCCGTGGCCTGGATCAATCCTGCCTCGCATGTGTTTGAAGGCATGCGGGCGGTCCTCACGGCAAGCAGCGCTCCGATTTCCCATCTCGCGTGGGCGGGAGGATTAAACGCAGTCCTCCTCATCGGGGCCATAATGTTGTTTTACAAAACGTTTGCGTATTGCAAGGTGCAGGGTTCGCTTGTCCGGGTCGGGGAATAACGCGTGATTGTAATCCACTACCCTCTATGCTAGGGTTTGATGGACTTCGTCGTACGGGCCTCGCGATGAAGTAGTTGTAAGCTGTAGGGCCCGCAATATCGATGTTGCCTTGTCCGGGAATCTCGTCGGAAGCCAGACCTAAGCCGCCGCAAGTCTCGCGTCTTCGGCCCGCTCCTTCCCCGTTCCTCGAGCTCAAGACAATGTCACATTCAAAGGAGGAACCCCACATGGGTTCGAAGATTTACGTCGGTGGGTTGCCCTATTCGGCGACCGAGCAGCAGTTGAGTGATTTGTTTGGTGCGCATGGCGCGGTGGCTTCTGCACGGATCATCACGGACAAATTCACGGGGCAATCTCGTGGATTCGGATTCGTGGAAATGTCCTCGGATTCGGAGGCCCAAGCCGCGATTTCGGCGCTCAACGGCTCGGACATGGGCGGCCGGACCTTGACGGTCAATGAAGCGCGTCCGCAGGAGCCACGTGGTGGGGGAGGCGGCGGCCGCGGCGGCTTCGGTGGCGGAGGAGGTCGTGGTCCCGGCGGAAAGCGTGATCGCTGGTAAGGCTGTCGCGCTAAACGGATAGACGTAGAAAAGGGTGCCATGTCATGACATGGCACCCTTTTTTTTGTCCACTTGGATTGGAGGCTAGTCGAACCACTCGTCGCCGCCTTTGATGCCGGCCGATTGGTCCTTCAGCAACGATTCCGGAGCGGGCGCCGGTCGCTCAAGCGTCGTCTTCACGAGCGTGACCAGCGCGGAGGGATCGAACGGTTTAGAGAGGAAGGGCAGGCTGCCCTTTCGAATGCCGTAACCCGCCAATTCGTTCTCGATGTTTGCCGACATGAGGATCACCCGAAGATTCCCGCGCATGCGCAGCGCGCGGAAGGCGAGCTCATGCCCATGGACGTGCGGAAACTCGTTGTCGCTTGATGCAAAAGTAAATTCGGGCGGCGGCAGGACGAGGTCGGTGACCAGCACATCGATCGATTCTGTCCGTCCTTTACAGATTTTCAGCGCCTCCGAGCTGCCCGTTGCCGACAGAACGGAATAGCCGGCCTGTTCAAGAATTTTTTGACAGCGGACCAGCACCGTCACATCATCGTCCACGACCAACACGGTCGGACCTGCGGTGCCTGACGGTGGCACAGATGAGTGAGGCATGGTGACCTCTCTCTTACGTGAAACACTCGAGTGAGATCAGCATACTCCAGGAACCGGCAGGCACCTAATAAAACGTTACTTCCGCACACTTCACGAGGTGATCACCGGATGCTAATTGTTGGCGGCGGGGGACGTTGTCGCCGTTTCCGACGCGCTTGTCGGCACGCGCACGGTATCGTTGGAGACCATCACATTCTGGCCGACCGGGCAGATGTTCGGCGGGACTGCAAGGCCGGGAGGCCGCAGGCCCCATGCGGTGGCAAGGGCATGACAGGTCAGCTGATGGATGCCTTCTTTGAGGTTGGTGAACCTGTTCATTGAGAGCGCTTTTCCGCTCCATTGGATCTCTCCCGAGTCGGCATCCAACGCCCGAATGAACACCGACACGGTATACAGATTCTGAGTCTCCCCGAAGAACGCTTCGATGTCGCCCGTTCGCCATGTGGAAACATCCGTGTCGACGAACACGATCTGCTTCGCTCCCACCGCTTTTCCCATCTTGAAAATTTCGGCGTTGGACATCGTCGAGACAGGCTTATAGATGTGCATGTCAGTGACCATCTGGTTGACTTTTACGTCGTCGACCAGCGTCAGGCCCCGCTTCATCAACCAGGTGGTCAGGCTTTGGACGCTCTCGGGGCGTGCGCCCCACACGACGGCTTTGATCGAGGCGTTCGGCAATTTCACATAGGTGCCGTCGGCCTGCGTGGTGGGGTATGGGCTGTAGGTTTGACAGGCTGTCGTGAGCAGAACCAGTACCATTGATGAAACGGCTAGCAGAGGACGACTGATGGCAATGTAAAGTGGCATGCCAATCTCCGGTTTGAACTGTTGCCACGATAGCGAAGCCGGAGGCACGACCACCATTCCTCAAAGGCATGGACGACCAACCTTTCGCGGGAGTGGGTTTTTACGTGCGACTCTTTACTTCTGTCGTTCCTTCAGCGCCGCCAGCCGCTGACGGTCCAGCTTGACGGAGATCGTCTTCTCCTGGGTCACGATAACCGCGCCTCTCGCCTGGCCCTTCGCCTTCTTCACCCATTTACGCCTTGTATGGATCACGTCTCCTTTGCCGCTTTTCTTCAGGTCGCTGTATAGCAGAGCCAGCGTTGCCGCATCCTGTAGGGTCTCCCGCGGGAGATCCGTCCCCTTACCTAGCCGAACGATGACGTGGGAGCCCGGCGAGCCTCTGGCGTGAAGCCATACGTCGTCTCCCTTCGCCAGGCCGAAGGTGAGTTCTTCATTTTCTTGGGCGTTTCGTCCGACAAAAATGGGGAGGCCGTCGGCGGAGCGAAATCGGCGGAATGGCCCCCGTCGGTTTTCAGTCGAGGTCCCGCCGGTGATGTCGTTTTTCGAAAGCGCGCTGCCTGTCGCCGGGGGGGCGGTCCAGGTACCCTCGTCAATCGATGTGATTTCCCGGCGCATCGCGTCGACATCCTGTTCGGCCCTGGCGATTCGCGGAGGCAGCTCCCGTTCTGCGGACAGGTGCTTCCGATGCTTCTTGAAGTAGTCCGACATGTTGGACAGCGCGGATTTCGCTCGGTCCAATGGAAGGGTGACTTCCGGAAGTGCGGGGTCGTAGTAATCAACGAGCGTGATGGCTTCCATCCCTGGCGTGACCGATTGAAGGTTTGCTTTCAGGAGTTCGCCGTATCGGGCATAGTCGCGGTAGGCTGCGGCCTTCGCGAGGTCTTGCCGCAGCGCCTCGATTCGCCGAAGCGTTTTGGCAAGCGACTTCCGGAGCACGCGCAGCCGTTGAGTTTTCGACCGACTCTCCGTGAGCGTGCGCTCTTTGTCATGATAGTGCGCTTCGATGGCACGCGACAGCGGGAACCGCTCGTCCACGGCTGGGAGGGCAACAGCCCTGCATCTTTCCTGGGTCCACGCGTCGCCACGCTCAGGGGGCGGCTCGTAGGGCTGGCCAGCAATGTGGCGTTGGCCGTTGAGATCCCGCAGGATATGCCCGCGTTCATCCAGCACAAGGATATTTGTGCCCGGAGGTGTGAGTGCGCAGACGAGCGTTCTCGATCCGTGTCTGGTCGAGACGAGAAAGGTCACGATGCGGCCGTGGTCGAGTTGCCGGATGTCCTCGAGACGGCCTCCCTGGATTTGCGCCCGCAAGAACTGGCAAAACGACGGGGGACGAGCAGGATTCGGCGCCGGATGAAATGAAACATGGAGACGGGCCGTTTCCGGCTCGCAAGAAACGAGCAGGCGATGGGTTTCGCCCGGGCTGCGGATTGCGAGGATCAACATGCGATCGACGGGCTGGTGAATCTTTTGAATCCGTCCGTGAAGCAGCGCGGGCGTAATTTCGCCAATCACACGCTCGATGTCGATTGCGCTCATTGCCATGTCGCTGGCTTACCAAAGCGGTCAGCGGAATCGATGAAAGCCGCTCGCGATTGTAACACAAGGGTTGAGAGGGGACTCCCCAAGTCTTCCTGCCGTTGCCCGACTGCCGTGCGGCTCGTACAATCGAGAGGAATTTTCCACGCATAGAATTGTAAATCACGTGACGCGTTTCTCCAGGTGTGAGAGTATCCGTTACGTCAGCGAATGGCTGAACGATGACTGATGCAAGTGGCCCCGCCGTTCGAGCCAGGATCTCCGTTTCAGGACGGGTGCAAGGCGTCGGCTACCGGGCGTTCACCCTCCGGGCCGCGTCGGAACGTGGACTCGTCGGGGGCGTGAGAAATTGCGAAGACGGCCGGGTGGAATTGGAAGCCGAAGGGTCGAAAGAAAAGATCATGTCGCTGATCGAAGCGCTCAAAATCGGTCCGCCGGCGTCCCGAGTCATGGAAGTCAGAATCGAATGGGTGCAGGCGAAAGGCCGTCAGACGGATTTTTCAGTGTGGTATTAGCGGGCGTGGTTGACTGAGGTCGGAATGGCGGGCAGACGGGAAGAGTTCTCAGACGAGAGCGAAGCGCGGAGAAATGCGTCGGGGCACGACGAAGAGGATGCCGCCGAGCATGACCAGGCGCCGGACGACGAGAGGTCCCGCAGCCGATCCGAAGGCCTGGATACGCTCAAGAGCTATCTGCGCGAAATTCGCCGGTCGACGCTGCTCACGTTCAAGCAGGAACAGCAATTAGGCAAGCGGGTCATGGCGGGCGACGAGCAGGCTCGCCAGCAGATGATCGAATCGAATCTGCGCCTCGTCATCAGTATCGGCAAGCGGTACATCCATCGCGGCTTTCCATTCTCGGACATCGTCGAAGAAGGCAACCTGGGCCTGATCAAGGCCGTAGAGAAATTCAACTATAAACGCGGCTTCCGGTTCAGCACGTATGCATCCTGGTGGATCCGCCAGTACATCGAGCGGGCCATCATCAATCAGGGCAAGTTGGTGCGCCTGCCCGTACACGTGGTCGAGCGACTGAACCGATATCTCAACAAGGTTGAAAGGCTCGTCCAGGAACTGGGCCGAGAGCCGTCGGCGGAAGAAGTGGCAAACAAAATGAAAACGACGGAAGAGGAGGTGCTCGATCTCAAACAGATCGTGCGCACGACGTGTTCGCTCGACAGTCCGATCAACGACCGGGCCGACACCTTTCTCCGCGACGTCATCGAGGATCCGATGGGCGTGTCGCCGGCGGATACCGCGGAAGGCGTCATGCGGCGGGCCGAAATGATGACCTGGGTGAGAGAGTTGCCTGAAAAAGAGCAAACTGTTATTGTGTCGCGGTTTGGCCTCGACGGGAGCGAAGCGAGAACGCTCGAGGAAATCGGTCGTGACATGGGTTTGACCCGTGAGCGCGTGCGGCAGATCGAAATGGCCGCCTTAAGCCGACTTCGCCATACCATCGAGCGAAAAACGCTGACACAATCAGATTTGCTCTGAGCCCATGACCGCAGCCGAGTACCGATCGCTCATCCGCGAAGTCCCCGATTTTCCGAAACCCGGCATCCTCTTCTACGACATCACGACTCTCCTGAAGCATCCTAAGGCGTTCACCGCGGTCGCCGACGACCTCGTCGCCTATTATGGAGGTCAGCGTGTGGCCAAAGTTGTCGGCATCGAATCGCGAGGTTTCATTTACGGAGGCATTCTGGCGCAACGGCTGGCTGCCGGGTTCGTGCCCGTCCGGAAGCCGGGGAAGCTGCCGGCCGACTGTTTTGAAGTCAAATACAGCCTTGAATACGGGTCCAATTCGCTGGCCATCCATCGCGACGCCATCGAGATGGGGGAGCGCGTGCTGATCGTTGACGATCTTCTCGCCACCGGAGGCACGGCGGCGGCGACGGTCTCGCTCGTCCGACAGCTGGGCGGCGAAATTGTCGGCCTTGATTTCCTCGTCGAGCTCAAGGGATTGCATGGCCGCGAGAAACTGGTGGGGTATCCTGTCCGTTCGACCATCGTCTATCCCTAGGGGGCGTTGCTCTTCGTCCCACAACCCCTTGTCAAACTCCGAGTAGGCATGTTATAGATGCCGAACTTTTTTGCCGTCCGGAGTTCACCCAAGGAGAGGACAACGCGATGGCGACGAAAACACCTCAGAAGAAAAAGCCAATGAACAAGACAAAACCGGCAGCCCCAGCCAAACCCGTTGTCAAAGTGAAACCTGCCGCCGCGGTGATTGAGAAGCCGGTTAGCATGGCCGTGTCGCCGCTGGCCGCAAAGCCGAAGGAATCCGCGAAAGAGCGCGAAGAGCGGGAGCGGCGCCGCGAAGCGCTGCAGCACATGCTGCTGCGAAAGCGCCAGGAGATTTTGAAGGAGATCGAGGGCAGCCTGGGGCAGTCTTTGACGGAAGACCAGCAACGCCGGCTCGAATCCGCACGCGACGTCGGCGACCAGGCGCTCATGGATCTGGACCGTGAATTGGGCATCTCGCTCATGGAAATGCGTAATCGTCGCAGACAGGCCATCGACGAAGCATTGACCCGGCTCAACGAAGGCACGTACGGCATCTGCGCGGAGTGCGGCGTCGAGATCAGCGAACGGCGGTTGGAAGCGGTGCCCTTCGCGAAACTATGCGTGGAGTGTCAGGCCAGAGAAGAGCTTCTGGAAAAAATCGAAAAGGAAGAAGAGCGCGACTGACCTCACTTGCCTTCCGCGGGCCGTTCGCACCGTTTGGCGCACCCGCCGGCGTCCTCTACTCACGGTTACCCTGAGGCCCACCTCGATGGCCCGTCGCTCAACTGTCAGCCGTGCGGTCGTGCTCGCCAGCGGAGGACTTGATTCGACGGTGACCGCCGCTCTGGCGATCGAAGCCGGCCATGAAGTCTTCTGGTTGACCATCGACTACGGCCAGCGCCATGCTGTCGAAGTGATGCGGGCCCGGCAGGTCGCGGGCGCCATGCATGCCGCCAAACACACAGTGGTGACGATCGACTTGCGCGCCCTCGGCGGATCCGCGCTGACCGGGGAACTGGCCGTACCCAAAAATCGTCAGAGCGAAGAGCGGGCGCAGGGGGTACCCGTCACCTACGTCCCCGCCAGGAACCTGATCTTTCTTTCGGTGGCTGCGGCCCATGCCGAAGTCGAAGGCGCGTCTCTGATTTACTTCGGCGCAAATGTCCTGGACTATTCAGGGTATCCGGACTGCCGTCCCGAATTCATTCGTGCGTTCGAAGCAGCAGTCAAGGCGGGGACAAAGAGGGGGGCGGAAGGAACCGCTCCGCGCGTCTATGCACCGCTGCTCGACATGACTAAAGCCGACATCATCCGGACAGGGATGCGGCTCGGCGCTCCGCTCCACCTCACTCACAGCTGCTATGATCCGGTCGGCGACCTGGCGTGCGGCCAATGCGATAGCTGCCTTATCAGGCGGGAGGGATTCTTGAAGGCCGGAGTTGAGGATCCCACCAGGTATGCAGTAGGCTGAGAGCGAACGGCTCGCATTACGGAGGGTTGATGTCGCCCGAAGAGTTCTTCATGTACCTGACCATCGGACTGATCGTGATCGCGCCGATCGGCGCACGTCTGTACCGGCGCATGACGCTCGCCCGGACACAGAAAATGCTCCGAAAAGAGTTCGAGTCTTCCGTGCATCGGCAAGGAGATACGCGTTGATCGCGGTGTTTACGAGGCTGCTGCCGGCAGCGGCGTTTGCGGCCGTCTTGGCTGCAACGGCCGCATGCGATTCGTCACCCCCGAAGACGACGGCGGGCGGGGGCGCGGTTCCGGCGGAATTTCAGACCGGAGAGGCAAAATTCAACGCGCATTGCGCGGCGTGCCACGGGCCACAAGCGACGGGCACACGGCAGGGTCCTCCTCTCGTCCATAAGATTTACGAACCGAATCACCATGGCGATGCGGCCTTTCTCAGGGCCGCCGAATCCGGCGTCAAAGCTCATCATTGGGAATTCGGCAATATGCCGAAGATCGAGGGGGTCTCCTCTGCAGACGTGGAGCAGATCATCCAATACGTGCGCTGGCTTCAACGGCAGGCCGGTATTTCCTAGCTCCCGGCATTTTCCTCCACATCCTTCGGCGGTTTGACTTTGTTCGTGAACGCTTCGTAAGGTGAAGCCACGAAGCGACCCGAGACGACGGCTACGTTCGCCGTTGGCCATCGATCGACACATACGCGGAGGAGGGCATATGAAGCGAATCGGAGGCATTCTCGCATTTGTTTGCGGACTGGCGCTTCTGCTGAGTCTGTCGGCCTGTGCCGCGATCGACGCGGGACACGAGGGTGTCCTGGTTGAGCAGCCGTTCTTCTTCGGACATGGCGGCGTGGATCCGGTGCCGTCTAAGACGGGACGCGTGTGGCTGGCGCCGACCACGCACGTGGTGGATGTGGATGTCCGGCCGGTCCAATACTCGGAACATTTCGACATCATTTCAGCCGAGAATGCCCCTGTCTCCTTCGACGCGTTTTTGATTGCAAACGTCGTCGAAGGCCGTTCGCCGGAACTCATCGCGCGCTATGGGCCGAATTGGTATCACAACAACGTCAAGGAAGCCTTCCGCACGTTCGTGCGCGAAGAAGTGCAGAAGTATCCCCTCTTCCAATTAACGACAGATCCGACGACCCGCACGAAGCTTCAGGAAGCCATTGCGAGAGAGGTGCAAACCAAACTCATCGAAAAACAAACCATTCCAGTCAGGCTGAACCGCGTCGTCGTCGGCAGCATCTTGCCGCCCAAGGGTGTGGTCGAGCAAACCACGCAAACGATCATCCAGGAGCAACGGAAGATCACGATGGTGGAGTTTCAAAAGGCTGAGGAAGCCCGCGAAAAGGCGGAAAAGCAGCGGGGTATTGCCGACCGGGCCTATCGTGAATCGCTCGGCTTGACGGCTCCGGAATTTGTGGATCTGCGAAGGATTGAGGTGCAAAAGGAGATTGTGCAGCACTCGCCATCGGCGCTGACCGTCATCATGGGCCTTGAACGGGTCGGTATCAATTTACCGCCATTCGGGGCGGAGAAATAACAACACTCAGGCGGAGCCGTGATAACGGCTCCGCCCCTCATGCCTATTGGGCCTTGGTAATCGACGTTACTTGCCCGTTCGAATCAACCTGCGCTTCCACGACATCGCCCACCTGGACCTGCCGGCTCATTTCCGGCGACAGCGTAATGGGCATTTCCCGATTCTCACGGTCCCGTAAGACGTAGGACTCCCCGCCATCAGCTCTCGTCGCGTCCTTTTTTTGAGACAACTCGCCCTTGAAAGTGCGCGGCGCGGCGGCAGCAGCACTCGTTGTGGATGACGTCGAACGAGGCACTTCGTGAGTTTGTCCCAAGGCGATCGCCTGCCTCAGGGCCGCGATGCCTGCCGCCAGATCGGGATTATTGTTGGCGCGCCGTGCTTCCTTCGCGTGATCCAATGACAACTCGGCATCTTCGATCATATCCGGCATGTTGCCTTCGTTTCCGGCGATCTCCGCTGCTCTGGCGTGCTTTGC
>JBKPSD010000049.1:0-16989 GCA_046734935.1 Nitrospirota bacterium | reverse complement strand
CCCCAGCAGCCAGTAACCGGGGGGCCCGCGAAGAGCTTTGTCGAAATCGCCAAAAGCGTCAAGCCCGCCGTTGTCAACATTGCCGCAAGCCGGTCCGGCAAGTCGGGAGACGGGCCGCAAAGCTCGCCGTTCGACGACCCGTTTTTTCGCCGGTTTTTCGGAGACGAGTTTTTCAAGCGCGAGCAGCCCCATCGTGACCGGAAGGAGCGCGGGCAGGGTTCCGGCGTCATTGTGGACTCGAACGGCCTGATCATCACGAACAATCACGTCGTTAACAAGGCCGATGACATCCGGGTGATACTGTCGGACAAACGGGAATTCAAGGGCAAGCTGATCGGCATGGATACGAAGACCGACGTGGCCGTCGTCAAGATCGAGGCGACCGGGTTGTCGACGATCCCCTTCGCCGATTCCGACCAGCTCGAAGTCGGGGAGTTTGTGCTGGCGGTCGGCAGCCCCTTCGGGCTCACCCAGAGCGTTACCATGGGCATCGTAAGCGCAGTCGGACGGGCCAGCATGGGCATCGCGGAGTACGAGGACTTTATTCAGACCGATGCGGCCATCAATCCCGGCAATTCCGGAGGAGCCCTGGTCAATGTGCGCGGCGAATTGGTCGGAATCAACACGGCGATCTTCAGCCAGAGCGGCGGCAACATGGGCATTGGCTTTGCGGTGCCGAGCAACCTCGCCCGCTCCATTATGGACCAGCTGGTCAAGACCGGAAAAGTCGTGCGCGGATGGCTCGGCGTGGCGATTCAAGAGTTGACTCCCGAGCTCGCCTCTCAATTCGGCCTGCCGGAAACGAAAGGCGTGTTGGTGAGCGACGTGATGGACGACAGCCCGGCGAAGAAAGCGGGCTTTGAGCGCGCCGACGTCATTACGGAATACGATGGCAAGCCCATGGATTCTCCCACGCATTTGCGCAATGCGGTGGCACAGACGCCAATTGGCCGCAAGGTGCCGATCAAAGTCATCCGGGACAAAAAACCGAAGACGATCGAGGTCACGATCGTCGAGCAGCCGAAGTCCTTGGGCCAGCCCGGTTCCGAGGAGAACGGAGAATCGACGGCTCCTGCCGGAGTGCTTTCCGATCTCGACGTCCGTGAGTTGAATGAGGAACTGGCCTCTCGATACGGGATCAAACCAAGCGAGCGGGGAGTGGTCATCGTGCGCGTCAGGCCGGGGAGTACGGCCGAGGAGACGGGCGTCCGCGAAGGCGATATCGTGCTGGAAATCAACCGGAAGCCGGTGAGCTCGATCAAGACCTATGAGCGGGCCGTGTCGGGTCTGGGGAAGGATCAGGCCGTCCTGCTGCTGTTGAAACGGAAAGGCCAGGCAATCTATCTCACGTTGCGTCCTTAACGAGAGGAGGTGAAGGTATGGTATCGAGAGCCATATTTGTCCTTCTCAGCGCCTTGGCAGGAATGGCGTTGTTCATCAAGGCCGATGAGGCGAGCGCCTCATATTGGCTGTACGGGTTTGGAATCGGGGCGGTGACGGGCGGTCTCATTGTGGCCGGAGAGTACGCCTTGCGCAACCTGTCATTCGGCATCATTGTCGGAGGTACGGCGGGATTGGCAGCAGGCCTCATCCTCACGGGATTGGTGGAATGGGTGGGCGGAGAGATTTTTGACGTCCAGACGTTCCTCTTCCACATCGGCGGGTTGGTGTTTCTCCTCGGGTTTCCCTACCTCGGTCTCGTGCTCGGGGCCAGGTTCGGCAAGGAAAAACTGCCCAGTACGCAACAGAAATTCTTTGAACTGGACGGCAACACCGTCTGTCCCAAGGTGCTCGACACCAGCGTGATCATCGATGGCCGCGTGGCCGATCTCTGTGAAACGAGATTTCTCGAGGGGACCTTCCTGGTTCCCCACTTTATCCTGGACGAACTACAACATATCGCCGATAGCTCGGATTCCTTGAAGCGGGCGCGGGGACGGCGGGGTCTTGATATTCTGAACAAAATTCAAAAAATGGGCGACGTCGACGTCCGGATCATCGACGAAGACTTCCCGCACGTGAAAGAAGTCGACGCAAAGCTGATCGTCCTTGCGAAAAAGATGAACGCCAAGATCGTCACGAACGATCTGAACCTCAACAAGGTGGCGGAGTTGCAGGGCATACGCGTGTTGAACATCAACGAGTTGTGCAATGCGTTGCGGCCGGTCGTGCTCCCGGGCGAGGCCATCCGCGTCTTCGTGCTGAAGGAAGGCAAGGAAGCCGGCCAGGGCGTGGCATATCTCGACGACGGCACGATGATTGTGGTCGACAATGCCCGGCGTTACATCGGCAAGAACGTGGATGTCATTGTGACCAGCGTGCTCCAAACGACCGCTGGCCGGATGATTTTCACGCGGCTGAAGGAGGAAACTGAGCGAGAGGAGCTGCAGATCGCGCGTGGATAGCGGCCTCATCGTGTCAGTTCTGCCGTTGTGGCGGTAGCCGGTTTGCGCGAGTCTCCTGTGGGACCGGACGTGTCGCGCGCCGTCGCGATTGTTCCTGCGGCGGGGTTGGGCATTCGAATGGGCGGCGCCGTGCGCAAACAGTTTCGCCCGCTCGGAGGGCTGCCGCTCCTCGTCCACTCTCTTCGTGTGTTCGAATCCTCTCCGGTCATCGAGGCGGTGGTGCTCGCGGTTCCGGAAGCGGATCTCGGGTATTGCCGCACCCACATCGTCGATCCTCACGGCTTCACGAAAGTGACGCAGATCGTCGCCGGCGGGCAGGAACGGCAGGATTCCGTGCGTCGTGCCCTGGCCATGGTCGACGAGCGTATCGGTCTTGTCGTGATTCACGATGCCGTCCGGCCGTTCGTGACGGAGGCGATGATACGGCATGTCGTCGAGGCTGCCCGAGCCGATGGTGCGGCGATAATCGCGCTGCCCATGCGGGATACGGTGAAACAAGTCGGTGGCGACCGTCTTATCGAACGCACGGTCGATCGCAAGCCATTGTGGCTTGCGCAGACCCCGCAAGCATTCCGCCGGGACTGGCTTGCCGAGGCGCATCGCAAGGCACAGGCGGAGGGGGTGGCCGCCACCGACGATGCCTATCTCCTCGAGTGGATGGGACATCCTGTACGGGTAGTCGAAGGCAGCGGCGAAAATATCAAGGTCACCAGACCGGAAGATCTCGTGATCGGCGAGGCGATTCTGGCTTCGCGAACGCGTGGACGACCCTAGCGTTCTCGCGCCGGGGTGATGAAAAGGGGCAATTATGCGCATAGGGTATGGCTATGACGTGCATCCGCTGGCTCCCGGCCGAAAGCTCATCCTCGGGGGAGTCGAAATCCCGCACGCCAAAGGCCTGCTCGGCCATTCCGATTCCGATGTGCTGGTGCATGCGGTCTGCGATGCCCTGCTGGGCGCCATGGGAGAAGGCGACCTCGGACGGCATTATCCGAGTTCGGATGCGCGCTACAAAGGCATCTCGAGTCTCAAATTGCTGGAAGACGTGATGAGCAAATTAAAGGCGAAGGGCTATCGCGTGGGCAATATCGATACCGTGATCGTCGCCCAAGCGCCGCGACTCGCGCCGCATTTGTCGGCCATGCAGAAGAAAATGGCGGAAACCGCCGGCATCGATCCCGATTGCGTGAACGTCAAGGTCAAGAGCGGAGAAGGACTGGATGCGGTCGGCAGGGAGGAAGGGGTCCACGCGCACGCGGTGTGTTTGATTGAACGCGTGTGAGCAGCGTAAAATGGCGTCCATGTTGAAGGCAATCCGGCAGGACCTGCAAGCCGTCTTCGACCGCGACCCGGCGGCGACTGGCAAGCTCGAGGTCATTCTCACCTATTCCGGGTTTCATGCGCTGCTCGCCTACCGGGTGGCCCATTGGCTGAAGTCTCATGGGGTGCCTTTGATCCCACGGGCCATCTCCCAGATCGCTCGTTGGCTGACCGGCATAGAAATCCATCCATCCGCGCGGATCGGGACCGGCTTTTTCATCGATCACGGCATGGGCGTCGTCATCGGCGAGACGGCTGAAGTCGGCGATTACGTCACGCTGTTTCAAGGCGTGACGCTCGGCGGAACCGGCAAGGAGCGCGGAAAGCGCCATCCGACGCTTGGCAACCACGTCGTCGTTGGCGCGGGGGCCAAAATCCTCGGCGGCATTACGATCGGGGACAACGTGAAAATCGGCGCTAATTCGGTCGTTCTCAAGAACGTGTCCCCGAATTCAACCGTAATCGGCGTCCCGGCCCGCGTCATCAAGACGCAGGGCGAACGGCTTCCCGACGCCACGATGGATCACATCAATCTACCCGACCCGATCAGCGACCGCTTCCTGGCTCTCGAGCAGGAGTTGATCGAGCTGCGCAAGAAGCTCGAAAACCGCGACGAGGCTTCTCCGCGCTGATTCAACGGGGCGCTGAACTCGTGCGCGCGTCATGTTCTTCTCTCTCCTTGCCGCAAGCCGTCATCTTTCCCCCTTTGAGGCATCGTCGTAATCCACGCGCACGAGAAAGAGACCGTGCGGCGGGGCCGTCCTTCCGGCTGCCCTCCGGTCCTTCGCGGCCAGGACGGTCCTGAGAGCGGACGGCGTCCGTTTCCCATGACCGACCTCCACGAGCGTGCCGACAATCGCACGGATCATATGCTTGAGGAAGCGATTGGCGTAGGCCTCGGTCCGAACGACGTCGCCCTGGCTTGAAAGCGACAATTGCCGCAGGTCGCACACGGGATCTTCGTTGTCGGTGAGCGTGCCCTCGAAAGAGGAAAAATCATGCGAGCCGACGAGATAGGTTGCGGCCTCCTGCATGGCGGCCAGATTGAGCGGCTTATGGACGTGCCACACATACGCCCGGTCTAGAGCCGGGCGTTCGCCGCGATTCAAAATCCGGTACTCGTACAGCTTTCCGCTGGCGGCATACCGGGCATGGAAGTCGTCGGAGACCGTCGCAGCTGTACGCACGGCGATATCGTCCGGAAGCCGCGCATTCAATCCACGAAGCCATTCGCGCGGCGTCCATTGCCGGTCGATTCGAAAACTTGCGACCTGGCCGAGCGCGTGCACGCCTGAATCCGTCCGTCCGGCGCCGGTGACGGACACCGTTTCTTGAGTCAGCTGGAAGAGGGCGGTTTCAATGGCTTCCTGAATGGTGGGCTGATCAGGTTGGCGCTGCCAGCCCGCGTAGCGCGAACCGTCGTATTCCAAGACGAGCCTTATGGTCGGCATGGGAGAGAGGGAAGCGGGATCGCCGCAGGCATCAGCGCGCCGGCGGTTTTGAAACGGCCAAGAAGGCGGTCACGCCTTCATGCAGCGATTCGGCGACGCGCGTAATGAACATGCCCGTTCGCAACAGATCCTCTTCGGCGGCATTTGAAATATAGGCGATCTCGGCGAGTATGCTGGGCATGCTGGTAAAGCGCAGCACATAGAACGGCGCCGTCTTGACCCCATGGTCGACCAACGCGTAATGCCCGTTCAAGTGACCGATCATCGCTTCCTTCGTCGTCCAGGCCAGCTCGAGCGACGCTTCGATCTTCTTCGTGGTCAACAGATCGGCAACCAGATATTCCCACCCCACGCCAGTGCTGCTGAGCGGAGTGCCGTTTTCACGGGCCGCCAGTTCGAGCGCCCGCTGGTCCTTGGCTTCTCCGAAATGATAAATCTCGATGCCTCGTACGCTGCGCTGCGGATGCGAGTTCACGTGAATCGAGACGAAGAGATCGGCATCATTCCCGTTGGCAAAGCGAGCCCGGTCCTCCAGCTCTACGAAGACATCCCGTTCCCGCGTCATCAAGACGCGCACACCTGGGTCCTTCTTGAGGAGGTCGCGCAGCTTTAATGCGACTTTCAGGGTAATGTCTTTTTCCTCCGTGCCTCGTTGCCCATGGGCCCCCGGATCCCTGCCGCCATGCCCCGGGTCGATGACGACCGTCGTAAAACCTTTAACCGGCGGGGGAAGCGGTTGCGGCGGTGCTGCCGGAGTGAGTGGAACGGCTGGAAGCACGGAAGGCTCCGCCGCATCCAGTGACGACGCGGAGGGCTGTGCCGCCGTCGGGATGACATCGACCACGAGCCGCGGAGGATTCGTCAGCGAAAACAAGGCCACGGTCTGGAAGGAACCGTTCGGCAGCGCGACGGTGACGGAATCGTCGCGAGTTTGCCTCACGATGAACCGGCCGTCGAGTGATCCCTGAGCGATCTTTGCTTGGGCGGACTTGCTGAGGGCGGCGTGGGGGATTTCCGCGAGCAGGCCGTCTTCTTGAGATGGACGATGCTTCTTTATCTTGGTTTTGCGGTCGAGATCGAGTACCAGCCGGACGAGATCGGGCGCAAATGCGGTTCTTAGATTCTGTACGGTTGCGGGCGGGAGGGCATGCGGAGTGAGACTGACTTTGGAGTTCCCGGAGCGCTTCGAAGAGGATGAGGTCTCCCGTCGCTGCTCCTGGGAGACGGCCTGGGCCTCATCGAGCCATGGCATGCCATCGAGACTGAAGAGTCCCAGCAGTACCGCTGAAGCCGCTGCGCGCCAGAGAAGAGAAGGCATGGTTTCCAGGAGGACGGCGGAAGTTATATGTATTTCTCAGATGTTCCGAGGGTTGTCAAGGGGAATGGGCGTTCCGCCGCCCCGCAGGCCGGTTGACAGCATCGGGGGCCATGCGTAGGGTTGATTCGCCATGCATATTATCATCGACGGCTATAATCTCCTGGGGATTACAGGAAAAGCCGCAGGACGCTCTGAAACGGGGCGGGAAGACCTCTTACGAATCCTGGGCGCCTATCGGCACCGCAAAGGGCACGCGATCACGGTGGTCTTCGACGGATGGCAAGCAGGACTGCCCATAGAAGGCCGCGAGCATCGCGCCGGAGTCCAGGTGATCTATTCAAAGCGCGGCGAAAAGGCGGACCAGGTGATCGAGCGCTTGGCAGCCGAATATCGGACGGAGTGCGCCGTCGTGACATCGGACCATGAAGTGATTCGCGCCGCTCAGGCGCAGGGGGCATTGATCATGAGAGCGGCGGAATTTGCCCAAAAGCTGCAAGCATCATCCCCTTCGGAACGATCGATGCCTTATAAGGAGTTGGCCGTGGACGACGACCCTCCGACCAGAGGCCGAACCGAGAAGCGAGGGAATCCTCGAAAACTTCCCAAGGCGCAGCGACGTCGCAGCCGTCAGCTCAAACGGTTTTAGCCAATCTGAACAGCCGTCTGGCATTGTCGGTTGTCGCCTGCTCGATCTTCTCCAGTGACAGCTCGGAATGAATCTCCGCAAGCTGTCGGGCGACGTGGGAGACAAAGGCGGGTTCATTGCGCTTGCCCCGGTGCGGGACCGGCGTCAAATACGGACAGTCGGTTTCGATGAGCACTCGGTCGAGCGGCGTCTGTCTCGCGATCTCTCTGAGCATCGTCGCGTTCTGGAACGTGAGGATGCCGGAAAACGACAGATAGAAACCGAGATCTAGCGCGTCCTTTGCCAGCCAAGCATCTCCGGAAAAGCAGTGAAACACCCCGCCGACTTCCGATGCCATTTCTTCTTTGAGGATGGCGATCGTATCCTGCTGCGCCTCTCTCGTGTGAATGATCACGGGCCGGCGCAACTCGCGAGCGAGCTGAACCTGCTCCCGAAACCGCTGCCGCTGCTCCTGCGGCGACGAATGATTGTAGTGGTAGTCGAGGCCGATCTCCCCATAGGCCACAACCTTTTCGTGCCGTGCGAGCCGGCGGAGTTCGTCATACCATCCGTCACCGATATGTTTCACTTCATGCGGATGGACCCCCACCGAGGCGTACACGTCGGCATGCCGATCGGCGAGCGTCACGGCCGACCGGCTGGTGGCCAGATCGCAACCGATCGTCAGGAACGCGCCGACGCCGGCCTCCCGTGCCCGCTCAATTGTTTCGTCCCGGTCGCCGTCGTAACGGGTGTCGTCGAGATGGGTGTGGGTATCGATCAGCATGGCTGAGCGCTTAAAGCCGGCGGATGAGATCGAACAATCGGTCAGGCGGGTCGTGCGACAATGCTCTCGGCCAATTCATTCAAGAGGACCTCAGTGTCGTTCCACCCGAGGCAGGCGTCGGTGATGGAGACGCCGTGGACCAATGCGACGCCCTGCTTCCAGGTCTGTTTGCCCGCATTGAGGTTGCTTTCCAGCATGAGGCCCATGATCGATTGACGGCCTTCGCGGAACTGGCGGAGCACCTCACGCGCGACGAGGCCCTGGCGTGTGTGATCCTTGTTGGAGTTGTCGTGCGAGCAATCAATCATGATCGACCGCGCGATTCCTTCGCCGCCTACGGCGGCTTCAGCCTTCGCCACGTGCTCGGCATCGTAGTTGGTCTTGCCGCCGCCGCCGCGCAGCACGATGTGGCGGTCCGGATTGCCCATGGTCTTGATGATCGACGTTTGTCCGTCGGCGTTGATCCCGACGAAGTGGTGAGGCGTGCGGGCGGAGGTCATGGCATTGACCGCCACGTGGAGGCTCCCCTCCGTTCCGTTTTTGAAGCCGACCGGCATTGACACTCCGCTGGCCATCTCCCTGTGCGTTTGACTTTCGGTTGTCCTGGCTCCAATGGCCGTCCAACTGATCAGGTCGGCGATGTATTGCGGGCTGATGGGGTCCAATAGCTCTGTGGCGCACGGCATACCGGATTGATTGATCTTCAACAGAATGGTTCTCGCGAGCTCCATGCCGGCGGCGATGTCGCAGGTGCCGTCGAGGTGAGGGTCATTGATCAGCCCCTTCCATCCCACTGTCGTCCTGGGTTTTTCAAAATACGTGCGCATGACGATCAGTAAACGGTCTCGAACGGCATCGGCCAGTGGTTTCAGTCTTGCTGCATACTCGTAGGCGGCTTGAGGGTCATGGATGGAGCAGGGACCGACGATGACGAGTAACCGCTCCCGGTCCTGTCCGTGAAGGATCCGGCGGATGGCCTCGCGGGTCTCGACGACCAGGGCGGCGGCTTCATCGGTGATCGGCAGCTTCGTCTTGATCGCCCGGGGAGACGGCAATGCCTTGATTTCTATGACGTGTTGATTGTCTATCGGTCGACTCATGACGGCCTTTCGAAGTATGAAGTTGCGCAGCATAGCGAAATGCTCAAGAAAAGTCTACACGGCCGTGCGTAAGATACTGGAAAATAAGGTGTTCCGCACGCGTATTCGGGCATTTTGACAGCCGCCGCGCCCTTATGTTAGTCAATGCGCTTCTAATGCATATGCTGCTCGCATGGCCCTCGTTCTCACGGGCGCTTTCTCTAGGCCTGATCCTCCTTCTTCTCGCGCTCGCGCCCTTTGCCGTAGCTCAGGATGTCCATCATGAATTAGCGGCCGCTGACACCGACGGCCATGAACACTCCGATACCGACCTCTGTCAATGGGTGCAGCACCATACGTCCGGCTCGCTGGATTTTGGTGGTCCGCCCCCTTCGACCTTCGAGACCGTCGGTTCGTGCGAGTTCCCGCCGACAGCGCTGCTCTTTTCCGCCGAGTTCCCCTTCATCGGTCCCTCTCGCGCACCGCCCCATTCGTGACCGCGTTTGATATCGCCGGTGGTCACTGATCGAGCCCCTTGCGGCTCGCCTATGACCTTTTCATCCGGCCGTGGGCGGCGAATGAGGTTCGGAGGCGGAAAGAATGGGGCGGGTCGCAGTCTCGTGCTCGTTGAGCGTCCTACTGGTGGCGGGTGGCATTGAATTTCCGAACACCGTCTCTTCGTTTGCGTATGCGGCGGATGAGGATCCGTCTCGGACGATCGTCGGCACGGTACAACATCAGAACCTCCGACGCGTCGACCAGGCGACCGTACAGGTGCGCGATCAGGAAGGGAACATGGTTGCCCAGGGGGTCAGCAATCAGGCGGGGGAGTTTCACATCGTCGTTCCGGAGGCCGGTACCTATTCAATCAGCGCCGTTGTGGACACCTACCGCAGCGAATATGTCGTGGTAAAGATCGGCGGGCTGCCACCGCCGCCCGTCTCGCTCACGCTTGCGGTGAGGAAAGAGATCGCCCTCGAAATCGTGGCGCCTCTGCCGGCGATCCAATATAAGGCCTCGAGCGAAACCTACCAATTGAGCCGGAAGGACATCGAGACTTTGCCTCGGGGGAACAACAACGATGTTCACGACGTGCTGATGACGGTCCCGAGCGTCGTATATGGAGGACTGAAACAAACTCATATCAGACAGGACCACGCCAATCAGCAATTCCGTATTGACGGCATACCCATTCCGGATACGGTCACAGGCGCCTTTGCCGACATCGTGCCTCCCCGGGCATGGGAACGCGCCGATATCATTTTGGGCGGTATGGAAGCGCAGTATGGAAACAAGACGGCTCTCGTACTCGACATCACGAGCAAGAGCGGGACGTCCCCGGGCTTCGGTACAGCGCAGGTCTTCGGCGGATCGTTCAATACGCTGAACCCGTCGTTCGAATACGGCGGCGCCATCGGCGAGAAAGTCCGCTTCTACGTGTTAAACAGCTATGTCACCACCAGCCGGGGACTGGAACCGCCGACGCTCGGGTACACCAACAATCACAACCAGAGTGAAAAAAACAACACCTATCTCCGGGGCGACTACCAGCACGACAATCACAACAGCTTCAGTTGGATATTCTTGAATTCGGTGGCGAAGCACCAGATACCGACAATTCCCAATCTCGAGACGAATTCCGATGTGTTGGCGCTGCTCCCGGGCTTCAACCCGAGTAACTCTCAGTCCGTCAACCAATACCAGAAAGAAAACAGCCAGTATTCACAGCTGGTCTGGAGGCATGACCTCAATACCAGCAACTACTTCGGTCTGGGACTGTATTTCCGACGCGGCGTCGCCGACTTCACGACGGATCCGCTCAATGCGCTGGCCTATGCCGAGGACGTGAACACCGCGCAGACGGCCAATCAACGGCGCATCGCCTACAGCGGCGGCGTACGATTCGATTACACATGGGTTCCCGACAGCCATCATGTCGTGAAGACGGGCTTTCAGCTGGATTACACGCGGGCGAACAATCAGGCGCAGATTTTCGCATTCGACACGAGCAGCGGCGTTCCCGCGGGTCCCGTGGTCACGCTCGACGCGTCAAATCAGAACATTCAAACCAGGCAGGAGTTCTGGATCCAGGACCAGTGGAGTGCGAGCGAACACTGGACGTTCAATTTGGGCGTCCGGGGGGATGCGATTCAAGGATTTTACAACGAGGGACAAGCGAGTCCCCGAATCGGCGTGACCTACAAACACAATCAATCCAACGTCTTTCACGCCTACTACGGGCGGCTGTTTACGCCCCCGAACGTGGAACAGGTGGCGGTCGCACAACTCAACACGCAAAATACCACCGCGGCGCCGGACGATCCGACGGGATTTCGGCCTCGAGCGGAACGAGCTCATTATTTCGAAGTGGGGAGTTACCACGCGCTGCATCGGAAAGCGACGCTCGAGCTCACCGGCTATTACAAGCTGTCGCATTTTCTGTCGGATGCAGGGCAGTTCGGCAGCACACCGCTCTTGAATTTCTTCGCGTTCGAACGGGGATGGCAGCGGGGCATCGACGGGGCATTGAAAGTGCAGTTTACCGACGACCTCACGGCTCGGGGGAACGTGGCCTGGGGGCAGTGCAAAGGATACGGCCTGCAATCGGGCCAATACCTGCTGGACCAGGCGGAGATCAACGACATCAATTCGCCGGGCGGCGTGTTCTGCGACCACTCGCAATTCATGACGAGTTCAGCGGTCGTCAGCTACCGCCTCTGGGAGCGTACGAACTTCACGGGTCAGATGCTCTATGGTTCAGGATTGCGGACGGCCGAGGAAGGCGGGAAGACGAATTCCACGCATGAAAACTCCTATACCGTCTACAATGCATCGATCACCCATACGATACCGCTGCCCTGGCAGGGTCAGAAAATGCTGCTCGGCTTCGACATATTGAATTTGCTCGATCAGCACTATTTCCTCAATCGCGGAGAAGGCAGCATCGGCTTGGGCATTGCCCATGCCGGCATGCCGAGGGCGTATTTCTTCCGGGCGCAGTGGTTCTTCTAATTTCATGATGCTGAAAACGACCTCCAGCTTTGTTCTCGGGTCCCTCGACCCTTCCACGTACAGATCACTGGAGGCACATACGTATCCGATCGCATGTGATCGAAGCGAGCGGTTCAAGCGAAGCTTGGTATGTACCTCGTCGGGGTCTCAAACCCTGCGGCCGTGTCGGGAAAGGCGCGTTTCAGGCGCGCCGGGGTTGGGTGGCTGAGAATGAAGTCGTTTTGAGCATATTTGGTCAACCCCTGTTAAGGTGCATCTATCGATGAAACCTGCGTCCTCATATGTCGCGTTTCTGATCTACATTGCTCCGTTCGTCATCGGCTTGTTACCGGTGTCGGTTTATGCGGCGGCAGGGGATGAGGCCACGCATGAAAGCGATCATCAGGAAGACATCATTGAGCTGCCGGAAGTGCATGTTCACGGCCTTCCGCTCAACAAGGACCAGCAGCTCGGGCCCGTTCCCAAATCCACCCCGTGGCCGGGGATTCCACCCGCGCTCGACGGTACCGTCGTCGATGATTGGATGAAGGCGCGGATGTTGGTGTCGAAGGATGCTCAGGTCACGGTGGTGATTCTCGAGCCGTGCCGCCATCGAGAGCTGACGGCGTCGGGAATGGCAGCCCTGAAAAAATGGACCTTTGATCCACAGATGCAAGGCGACGTCCCTGTCGATGGTGAGCTGACCGTCCGCATACATTTCCATACGAAATAAGCCTCGCTACGAATCAGTGAACGCCCGTCCATCCCGTGCCGTTCGGTTGACGAACGGAGCACGGAACTATATGGTCAGGCCATGAGCGTGGATGCCCTCCTCAGCCGTGCCATCAACGAATTCGCCGGACAATCCTCCGTGCTGGACTGGTTCTTTCTTTTTTTATCCAATCCAGACGTGTTATGGCTGCCGGGTTTTTTGCTGGGTGTGTATTGGCTGTGGCTCTCTCCTAAGGAAGCGGTCATCGGCGGTGCGACGGTCGCCGCATCCATCGGTATGCTCGATTTCCTGGGCGCGCAAATCAAACACGTGGTGGCACGCCCACGTCCCTGCATGAGCATGCCGGACCTTCATGTATTGCAGGCCTGCGGCAAAACCTTCGGCTTTCCCTCCAATCATGCCATCAATACCGCCGCGGCGGCGGCGTTCTTACAGGTCTTGTATCCCCGATCAGGATGGATCAGCTGGCCCATCGTCGGTCTCGTCGGATTGGCGCGCGTGTACATCGGCGCCCATTACATCACGGATGTCCTCGGTGGTTGGATGATCGGTGGATTATGCGGGGCGGGCATCGCCTGGCTGTTGCTGCAATGGCCCCAGTTCCGTCAGCGTACGCTGCCGCCGATGGTGTCCACGCAACCCAACAGTTCCACGCGGTAGCGGTCGACGTCATATCCCCTGCCGATCAGGACAATGGCCTTCTCCGGTTCGTCCAGGAGCATGAGGGGAGTCACGGCAGGCTCGCCGGGCGGCGCATGTTGAACCTCGTGCAGCTCCGGTTCGTTCACGAAACGCACAAAACCTTTTGCCCGCTCCACTTCCTTGGGCAGAGTACGGATCCAAGCCAGGAAGCGAGTCCGGTTCAATGGTCCGTGCAAGCGGATGGTCGTGGCGATCGGATGGTAGGGCGCGCGGACGGCAGGATGCCGCGCACCGAATTGGACGTTGGTTGGGCGAGCGCCCCGCTCGTCGACCGCATGCTGGAGCAGAGCGGCCACGTCAATCCGTCCATGCGTCGTCTCCCAGAGGCGAGCATACCGATTGCGAGCCACGATCGACGTCTTGAATTGGTCCCAGTGGCCCGGCACGTACAGGTCCCGCTTGTTCAGGATCAACTCGTCGGCGCACCGGATGGCCTGCTCAGTGACGAAGGCGCTCGAGTGGCTTTGAGCGTCGGCAATAGGATGAAGGAGGGCAATGACTCGTTCCAGCTTCGCAAGTCTGGCCGTGTAGAGATCAGTGACGCCGTCGATCACCTCGGCAGGATCCGCAAGCCCGGAGCATTCCAGGACGATCAGGTCGGACGCATAGTCGCGCACCAGCTGCGCGATGCCCCATGACAAATCTTCCTTCGTGTCGCAGCAGACGCATCCTCCTGCCAGATTCATGACCTGTTCGGCGATCGTGCCGACCCGCGGCCCATCGATGCTGATTTCCCCTGCTTCATTCATGAGGACACCGGCTCGTTTGCCTTGGCTTTTCCAATGTTCCAGCAGACGCATTAAGAGCGTCGTTTTTCCTGCTCCAAGTGATCCGCAAAGAATATAGAAAGGAACAGGAGGCTGCACCATGGGTCGAAGTTATGGGTGGACGTGAAGCTCGTCCGCCGGTCGGTGGTGGCCTGTCAAAGTCCTGAGGTCACAATGAACGGCTGCAGGGTGGCAACATGAGGTTTCCATCTGAATGGTGATGTGCTGAATCCCGAACTCCGAGGAAATTGTGTTCCGGATGGAACGGAGCAACGCGTTCGTCAACCCCTCATCATTTCCATCGACAAGCACATGACATGTGAGCATGACGAAACGCGGCTCGATGGCCCACACATGCAGATCGTGAACGTTGTCTACGCCGGGCAGCGCCTCGATGGCGGTCGCGATGCTCGATGCGCTGACACCCGGTGGCGTCGATTCAAGGAGAATCTCCAGCGACTCCCGGAAAATCGGCCACGCACCGCGCACGATGGCTCCGACCAGGAGAAAGCTGACGAGAGGATCGAGGATGCTCCAGCCGGTCAATAGGATCGCCCCTCCGCTGAGAATGACGCCCAGCGAGACCCAGGCATCGGCCAACATATGCCAAAACGCGCTTCTGATATTGAGGTCGTCTTTCGCGCCGTGCTGGAGCAGGAGCGCGATGCCGAGATTGGCGGCGAAGCTGAGGGCGGCGATCGCCATGACCCAGCCGCCGTCCACCGCGACGGGATGAATGAGACGTTTGACGCCGACGACTGATACGCCGAGCGCGGTCAGGAGCAGAACGAATGAACTCAGCAAGGCCGTGATGATGCCGGCCCGATGGTAGCCGAACGTCCGGGCTTCAGTGGCAGGCCGGGCGGTCAGGATATGAGCGTAGAGGGCGGCAAACAGCGCGCCTTGATCGATCAGATTGTGGCCGGCATCGCCGATCAATCCGACGCTGTTGAGGACCACGCCTCCGGTGAATTCGGCGGCAATGACGACAGCATTCAATCCCAGGGCAAGATGCAACCGCGATTGGAGATCGGTATAGGTGGCGTCTCCGCTCATGCATCTAGTGTCGCACGTGTAAAGCGAAGCGGCAAGCGTCCCGCACGAGCATGCACCAATCAAGGACGCTTTGACGACCGGAATTCCTGCTGGCTGACGGCGAAGTCGGCTCGGCCGACGCCTGAGTTCCCCGTGGCAAGATCGGTAGCGACGACGCGCAACACGATGCCTTCGGGGGCCTCATCCGGCTTTGGCACGAAGAAGGGCGCGTCGAACGTGCCCGTTTCATTGGAGTAAAACATCTGCAAACGTTCGATGACGCGATTGCCGATCAACAGCTCTCCGTAGATCTGCAGTTTCCGCGAATCCCAATCCCCATGCGGACGGACGAGCGTGCCGGACAGGGTGCGCACGGACGCCCGGAGCTTGACATCGTCCTTCGCCATCAGCGCTTGCCCGCTTGCGGGATGCTCGATCTGCACGATGTATCCATAGAGGTGCAAGACGATGCCGTCGTTCGTCAGATTGTGCCCCGGGATGAGGAGTACTGTCTGCGACGCGTGCTGCATGGCAGCCGGATGACCCAACGGCCCCTCCGCGGTAATGTCCACGAGAGTCGGTTTGCGCAGCTCCACCGTCGTAGTGAACGCCGCTGCCGGACGCGCGCTGTACACGGGTTCCTCCATGAGATGCGGCGTCCGCATGATTTGATTCTGGTCGCCCGCGTCGCCCTGCTGAATGCCGGCGGCGAGAACCTGCTTGGTTTCGACGTCCGTGATCGTGACGCGCGCCCCGCCGACCTCACGTCCCAAGACCATCGCGCCGTGCGCCACGACGCGCACGACGATCGTCGTCGGCTTTGGATCGTTGAGATGCGCGTCCGGCGGCGGCTCCTCTTCGGCCGGGACGGCGAGGCAGGGATGGGCAGGCACGAAAGCCGCCAGCGAAACGAAGAGTATGGAAGCGAGCCACCTCATTTGACCTTCGTGCCCGGCTCGACGTCTTCCACAAAGGTCGCCAACCCTCGCACCTCGCTGTCGCCGGCGGCCAGCACCATGCCCTGAGACTCAATGCCCATCAGTTTGGCGGGCTTGAGATTGGCGACGATGACGATCGTTTTGCCGATGAGAGATTCAGGCTCATACCGTTTGCCGATCCCCGCCACGATTTGGCGTTGTTCTGTGCCCAGCGAGACCTGAAGCTTCAAGAGCTTTTCGGACTTGGGCACTCGTTCCGCGCTCAGCACTTTCGCCGTCTTCAGCTGAAGTTTTTGGAACTCCTCAATAGTGATCTGCGCAGGGACAGCTGATGTCGGCACTTGGGCCGCCGCAGCGGTTGGCGCAGTAGCACCAGCGGTTGGTTGCGAGGCAGACGGTGTATCGCTCACGGATTTGGCTCCTTGTGCTACTGATAGTGTTGCGGTAGTTCCAGTCACTGAATATGCACCAGCCTGGGTTAGTATCCTTGGGAACAATGCGCTAGCTTTCTGAACCCTCGTGCCGGGACGAAGACGGTTCCATTGCCTGTCGTTAAACGGAATGGGAGTTGTGAAATCTAAATTGATTCCCAATTGTTGGCTTATCGCTTCCGATGTACTAGGCATGAATGGGTAAATCGCAATAGCTAGGAGACGAAGAGAATCCGCTGCTCTGTACAAAACTCTTTCCAACAACATTCGCTTGCTCGGATCCTTCGCCAGGGTCCAGGGAGCATGAATTTCAAGATACTGATCAGCAGCCCTGACTAATTGCCAAATTGTTTCCAGCGCCCTACTAAACGCCATCTCCTGAATATCTGAATCCGCCAGCTTAAATG
>JBKPSD010000048.1:0-8679 GCA_046734935.1 Nitrospirota bacterium | reverse complement strand
TGCGTGTACCCGATCCATTTGACGTCGTTGTTTGTATCCTCCTCGAGCGTGCTCGGGTAGAAGTACGCCTGATAGAGCGAGCCTTCTCCCGTGCTCGAGGTGGCCAGCACCGAGACTGCTGCGCCGGACGAGCTTCTCCTGATGATGCTCGAGATCGTCGCCATCAACTTGTCTTGCAGGTCATCGACGTTGGATGATTCAAAGTAGGCGTCAGGGATGCCGTCCGGCGTCGCGACACCGGTGTAATTGTTTTCCTTATCCCACTCACCCGTCTGCGGGATTCCGTCGCCATTACTGTCATCAAAGGCCCCGAGTTTCGCCGTTTGGGACAATATCCCTCGGCCATTGATATTGCCGAAGGCGAAGAACGTATAGACCGAGACGTTTTGAGTGCCGGGCAGACAGTGGCCAATCGTCCCGATCACGGCAATGGCCGCATCGGAGGTCCCGCTGCAGGGACGCATATCGTTGATATGCGCCCAATAGGCCACGGAATCTAAATATCCACTGCCGTTGCTCGCGTAGTCTGTCTTGTGCTCGCCGAGGAGCGCACTGAAGGGCGTCGCGTCATTCGTATTGCACGTACTATCGATGGGCCGGGGAGGCGCCGCGCCATCGCTGCCCGTGCAATGCACGCCATGGTAGGCGTGCCCGTAGTCCTGAAGGGCTGCCGGAATATTCAGGTCCTGCGTCGGTTCCCCGTCGGTGAAGATGACGACGAATGTCTTACAGCAATTCACGATTTGCGATGTCGACGCCCAGGCCGGTGTATGGTGGCTGCCGAAGAAGTACGGGTCCCGGCCGCAAGCACTGGCGATGTAGCCTGCCGGACAGGTCTCTATACCCGTCAATGCAGTGTCCTCCGATCCGCCTAACGATCCGATACCGGTCGCTTTGTATGCCACTCCCTTCGAGCGGGTGTCAGAGAACGCGATTGGATAAACGTAGCTTGTCGGATAGTAGGCAGAGTTGATCTGGGCGATATAGCGCACCGCATCGTAGAGCGTCTCCGCGAGCGGCGTCCAAGTCGCCGGAAAGGCTTCGTCGACCGAGTCGATCATGGCCGCCGTATTCGTATTGAAGGTTTCGACGGTTGTTCCGGAAAAGTCGATCGACTGCGGGGAACCGATTGGCGTCAGGACCTTCAACCCGTCGTCGGTTGAGCCTCCATTGAAAACGGCAAGGCCGAATCTCGCCTTGGCGCCGACCTGTTGAACGACTCCGGTGGGTTCCGTGTACATGGCAAAGGCGATACCGATAATGTCCGTTTCGGCAAAACCATCGGAATCAGGACAGTTGCCGCTGTTGTCGTTGTCGATGCACAGATCACCCGTGCTCTGAATTTGCACGTAGAGATTCGCAGGGGTGCCGGGGTAGGCGGAGGTCGGAATCCGGCCCGCATACGTCGAATTTCCCGTTCCCGCGGCGTAGGGGGTCGCCGGCGTGATCTCCGTGTTCGTTCCGGTATTCTGCACCTTGATCGTCGGCAGAGACGGAGTGCCTGATGGCTTGCAGGTCCCGTCCGTATTGCGGACGGGTGTCGCGGTCGGGTGCCAGCAATTACCGCCTGTCATCGCCTTTTTCACCGCGTCGAATCGTCTGAACGTCGCCCAATTGACAAAGTTGCCGTCCCATTCGCTCGTCCCGCACGTCGTGTTCAACGCGGTCTTCGCCGTCCCGTTCTCGAACCGCTTGTCCGTGCTGTCCCACACATAGCACCGGAGAGGATCGGCGAACCCGTTGTATCGAGTCGTGGCGTCGAATGTCGTGACCGTGGAAGTCGCCCCACTCGGCAAAACCCCGCAGCTCGTGGACTCGCAAGCCCGGTTCTCCATGCTGCCGGAGTTGTCCATGATGATGAGAATGTTCGGGGCCGCCACGTCGTTGACGAATGGCGGAGTGGACGTATAGTCGGCATTGACTTGCGCCTGGGCGACGCTTGGAGTCATCCACGTTCCCATTCCAGCAAGCGTCACGATCGCAAGGGCCCAACGCGATGGTTTCATGGTGCACCCTCCCCGATTCATAGGCACATGCTTTACGTCAGCCGGTCCTGACATTGCCCCTCGATCTCCGATTTCACTGTCTACTGAGGCCTCTTGACCACCATCATGTCGATTTCACTGTCGCTAGTGAGATGGAACCTGGCTTCTGAGCGCAAATACACCTCTGCAAGCTTCAATTCGAATCCTTTATGATCGAGAATTTCCGCATTGGGTTTGACCCGGTATTCCATCCCGCTAATTCCGATCGAGGTCGAGCCCACGCTGGTTACCGTGCCCGTTTTGAATGTGGCCAGCATGACCGGCGAGATTTCGGCGCTCACGCCATGGATCTGGACTGTCGCGCCCATGAGCGCGAAGACGATTGCGGCGATGCACGCGATACAAGTCCATCCCGCCGTACTCATGACGCCTCCTTTACGATCCGCCGATCTGTTTGACGCAGGTGTCACCCATCGTGCATTTATAGACGGATGTGACGGTGATCGACGCGCCTGTTGCGGCATTCGTTGCTGCACAGCTGATACGGTATACGAGTTCGGTGATCTCTGTTGTGTTGTCTTGCTTGAGATGCGCATACATGCGATCGATATCGCCGTTGACCACATATCCCGGAAAATTCGTGAGCCTGACATTGGGTGACGCTGCGGGAGTATCGGTCCAATTGTCACCAAAGGTATTGACAGGGGCCGGTGGAGAGGGAAGCACTTGGCCCTTGATCTCACTCAATAGGACGGCGCTATTGGAAGCTGGGATCGGCCCGGGAGTGCTCGCCGAATCCAGGAACACCGGATTGATCACGCCGTAGAGCAGCACCTGTTGGATGATATTGACCGCCGTGCCCTCGCAGGATTCCGCCGCCGCCGAGACCGCCTCTTTTGTTCGAACGAAGCCGGACATCCGTGTTTCCAATCCGCTGACGGTGATGGCGGCAATGCTCAAGATGGTCATGATCACCGCGATGATCATGACCGTCAGCAACGCAACGCCTTGCTGATTTTTGCCCCGCTCACGGCACATGCCCGCATCCTTGTTTTCGATGTCCATCATGCCTACAAGTTTCGCGGCTGAATGATTTTGGTCACGACACGGCGCCGCAATTTGGAATAGGTCGTGGCGTTGTAGCCGGGATCGGCTGACGGATCGTGATCGCTGACGATGACAGGTCCGGACGTATTCACGGTGCTGACATTGACTTCACCGAACCCCCCGTCGGGCTGTTGTGTCCTGGCGACAATGGTTAGACGCACCTGCTTGATCTTGTCCGGTGTCATGGGGATCACGTTCCATGCGTTGTTCGTGACAAAGTCGCTGCTGGAAGGCCCTGTTGTCGTAAGCGCGCCGCCGGTCTGTTGATCCACGGTGCCGTCAGGCAGCCCAGGATTCGGCGGATTGGGATTGCATCCATCGCAACCGTAGGAAAACTGAATGTCCTCCACGCCGTCGACAAAGGCTACCCCATTGCGAGTGAGGCATGTCGAACTGCCGGGGCCACAGACCGCCGCCGCCGTCGAGACGGCGTATGTCACGCACTGCAAGAGGTACACGGGGGATCCGGAAGGAAACTTGGCGTCGTAACTTGCGGTAAGCGTGATTGAGCTTGCGCCCACGCTCTGCACGGTTCTTGGATCGGCTCCGCTCAGCGAGACGACCGAACCAATCGCCAACCCTTGACTGACCATGTCCGTAACAATCGCTGCACTGAGGGGGACCGTGGTGAACGGTACAATTGGCACTGTCCCGCCGACAGGAGCCGAGAGGACCCACGGGGTAACGACATCGTTGAGCGCCGGCACGACCATCGAAACACCGTCGGGACCGGTATCGGCGCCCGCAGGATTCTGATCGCCGGGACGCAGTCCGACCGGAATGCTTATAGCGCCGTTTGTGACGCGGCACGTCCCGATGGTAGGTGCACTGGGATCGTTTCCCACATAGCTGAAACTAGCCAACTTCAGGTCGCGAGCCAGCAAATCCAGCGCGGTGCGCGAATTCTGCTGCGTCGCAGCGACCTGGCCGCCGATGATGGTGGTCTTTTGGCTGACCAAGAGGAGTGCGAATGCCGCGGCAACGACGACCAACGACAGGACAGTACCCACCATGACCTCGAGCATGGTGAAGCCGCTGTCGTCGGTCATTCGAACTGATGCTGTGGAGACTGTCGTCACAGTCACACTCTCCTTCCTATTCAGGGGCGATGACGGTTTGCAGAGTAGTGGTCAGCGTTTGCCCGAACCACGCGTTTTTCGCCTTGACGTTCCAGTTCACCACGACGACCACGTTCATGCGATTCAAGGTTGCCACGCCGGTCGTGGGATCCGGATCAATCCTCGTCACCGCCACCGTGCCTCGGGCTCCGCTGAGATTCGAATTGGTCATCATCGTCAGCCACTGTTGGCAATCGCCGTACGTCTGGCGTTGAGTCGTCACACTTTGCGGACAGGGAGTGGCGGCCGTGCTGTTGATGTTGTTGTATTCGAGCACCTTCTGCCGGTTGCTTTGAATGCGTTCGATCATTTCGGTACCGAGATTCATCGCCACCGTCCGCTCTTTCGAATCGACGAATTGGGTGAGGACCATCGTTTGCAATCCGCTGATGCCCAGCAAGACCCCCGCAAGAATGCCTCCGGCCACCAATCCTTCGATCATGGTGAAGCCGAGCTGCTGTCTGACGCTGTTGAATCGATCCACGACGCCTTCCTTTGTTAAGGACACGCGACGGCGGCGCACCAAAACACCCTTCCAGACGGTGTCACCGCGACCGAATAGGCGTTCCCGACCGAGGGCGTCACCACGATGAGCGTATTGGCCGCGCCTCCGGAACGCCCGCCGTACGGATTGAACGCCACTGTGGCCGCCGTAATGTTGGTGACCCGTTCACTGAGCGTGACGGGCTTGAAGACGTTTCCCCCGAACGTCACCGTGGCTTTTCCGGCCGTCATCGCCGTCGTCACTGTGATCGCGCTTCCCCGGCTCATTGCTGCAGTTCTCGCCATTGTGAAATTCCCCGCCAGTTCAGTCGTCGCCTGACGAAGCTGCTGCCGCGCGATCCATAATTGGAAGGAGGGCACCGCCAGCGCCGCGAGAATTCCAACGATGGCGCAGGCAATGAGAATCTCAAGGAGCGTAAAGCCAGCGTCATGTCGTAAGTGATTTTGCATAACGCGTCTTATTGGCAAAAAGAGATCGAGCCGTGCGCAGAAAGGAGCAAGGGTTATGCCGATTTGAGCGATCCTTAAGATATTGGAAACCTGGCAAGGAAGTGTCGTGTAACAGGCGAGAGAAACTTTTTTGTGAAGGCGAGAACAGGATTGTTCTAAGCGGCGTCGGCCAATGTACTAAGGACAAACACTACAATTCTTGTACAAGCCATCCGAAATGGTTCGCCGCGGGCCCCAAAAACACGCCGCATCAGTTCACAAAACTAGGGAAGTGCCCAGAGGCGGAAGTGCGCCATGATTCTTTACAAGGTGGAAATGATCTCGTTACCGTTAATCCTCATCACTGTCATCCTCTCTGCGCTGTTCACATCATGCGCTGAGCACCGGCCTCTAAATGACGCTGCAGCAATAGACCGAGCGGCGGAAACAGAAACCCTTCTCGCAAGCGCCGAGAGGGGCACTGCTGAAGACCAATACAATTTGGGCATGCGCTATGAACGAGGAATCAGCGTAACGCAGAGCTATTCGGAAGCCGTCCATTGGTATCGGCTCGCGGCCATGCAAGGTTATCGAGAAGGACAATACAAGATCTGCGAGATGTCAGAGCGGGGGCAGGGTCTGCCGCAGGACTATCAAGAGGCGTTACGCTGGTGCGAGCTTGCAGCTGAACAGGGTCATGGGCGAGCGATGTTCATCATCGGCCGCCTGTATCATACAGCGCATGGGGTGCCGAATGATCTCGTTCGAGCGCATATGTGGTACAACCTGGCCACGGCTCATGGATACGAAGATGGAAAGAAATGGCGGGATCGCATTGCCGATGACATGAGTGCCAGCCAGATTGCCGAAGCTCAAAAATTGGCCCGCGAATGGAATGTGAAAATGAGCGCCCGCAACAGTTGATTATGAGACGCTCAGATACTCGATCTTTCTTCCTCTGACTTTGATCTCCGCCTGCCGATATTCCATTCGCGCTGTGCACTGTCGGATTCCGGCAACCATTCACTTCTGTTTGGCAATAATCTTATATTTGATCTGTTCGTAGGTGGCTCGAGGCAGTATCTGCTTTTGCACGAGTTCATCTTTCCGCGCATAGGGCCGTCCCTTGATGATCTTTTCCGCATAGGCGTCGCCAATGCCTGGCAGCGCCTTTAATTGATCAGCGGTCGCCTTGTTGATGTCCAGCAGATCGGCTTGCTCTGCGGCATAGGTGTGCCCACCATGAACAAGTGGAAGCCACACCACGCAACAGGAAAGCAGAACAAACGCCGCGAACGCCGCCCCAGTGATTGATCGCATAATGCCTCCCGTCTGAGGATCATCGGAAGCCGTGTATTGAGATTCTATGAAATTCCTCTCATCGAGATAAAGAGGGAACCGTACACAAGACGCACCGGGCCAAGATGACAGCATTCTGAAGCAATAAGGCAGTGCGCACTCCTAAGCAACGATTTGTCGGCCGCTGAAACACAATGGTACGAGTTATTGCTTCGCTAGACGATTGTATTTCCTACATCCTCACATGGCATGACTTCTGCGACACCTCAATGTGTGGATCGATCTTTCTGCACCACAAGCTGAAACCACTGCAAAGGAGGCATCACATGATGGCACGTTGTCTCGCTCTCGTTCTCGCAGCGGCATGTTCTGTTTTTGCGCTGCTGCCGGCGCCGGCAGAAGCTGTGTGCCGCCCGCAGTGCCTGGACGTAACCAAGAAGCGCGCCGAAGTGAGAGATTATGATTTCGGAGACCGTTGGCAGCACGGTAAGCATAGCGGCAGCGGCAAGCGCAATCATTACGGCTGGGCAAAGCATGCTTTCCATGAGAACCACGGTAAACACCGCGGCCACGGCGGTCATGACGAACCGCCTGTCACACAACCGCCGGTGACCCCGCCGCCGGTAACTCCGCCGCCGGTTGAGCCTCCGCCCTGCCTAGGCTGCTAAGCGTCATGCCGTGAGAGGAGGGACACCTGGGGTCCCTCCTCTCGTGCGGCTTTCGAAATTTGTGCCGGCACGTCATCGGATGAACGCCGTCAACATGTAGGACCCTGGAGTTTGATGTGTTCTGCAGCTCGCAGCACGAAGTCCCAAGATGCAGTCCTTCCACAAAGTCCCGCCGAAGAGTTATGTATATAAAATTGAACAGCAACAGGCCGGATGTTCGGGGGTGCGTGTGATTGCGTGATTCGAGGCAATGACGACAGGCTTTGCTAACCAGCGCAGTTAGACGCCGCAAACATGCTTGGACGTTCTATCGTTCGGCGAGACCTCGAACATAATCTCTGTGCTTTGCATCCTTTGCAGATTCTGCGAAGGTAGCGCTTGAAATGCCAGATAACCACCATAAGCCGAGCGCCGCGCCCGAAGCGTTATTCAGTTGGTTATGTCTCACCGCCGGCATGTTCATTGTATCAATCGTCTTCTATTATCGGCTTGATGATGGGGTGGCTAGTCTAGGAGTGCTCAACGGCACTGCGTGGATCTGGATGATAAGCATTCTGGTCTCTGTAGCGTCGTTGACCGTATTACTTTCGCGTTGCCGATATTCGTCTGCGCTTAGATCGAAAGACGCTCGTTTGTCTTTGGTGTTGGGTCTTATGGTGATCGCTTTCGTGCTCGGATCGGCTGAACTTATGGTTCGTTTCATGACAGTATCCGACTCCGAAGGGGCTTTCGTAGGGGACCTTCGCCTACTGCCGCGTTCGTGGCCAGATCTTGCTAGGCAACGCCGCAATCAATGGAAGCAGTATGCAACAGATTCGGGAATATTCATATTCCACAACGAATTAGGCTGGACCATTGCGCCGAACAAAAAAGGGATTGGACCAGCAGGCGAGAGCATGTTCAGCAGCGCTGAAGGGGCCCGGGCGCCCCATGAAGGGATTCGATTCGATACACGTACCGCCTCCGTTAAGATTGCATTGTTAGGCGATTCCTATGTGTTTGGGTCGGACGTCAACTACGAAGAGACATGGGGGTTCAAACTTCAAGCGGAAGCAGGAGCCAACGCTGAAGTTTTAAACTTCGGCGTGCCAGGATATGGGATTGACCAGGCCTATCTGCGTTACCTGTCCGCCGTCAAGCCGCTGCGTCCTCAGATTGTGATCTTAGGTCTGATCAGCCACGATTTGATCAGAACGACGATGGTGTACTATGCCGTAGGGTTCCCCGGCGCAGTGGCCCCAGCTGCAAAACCGCGATTTACCATTAGAGATGGGGAACTCAAGCTCGTAAACATTCCCCTGCTGTCGCCCGAGAGCGTCTACGACATACGCTCGATCGATGATCTTCCTTACATCGGGTACGACCGAGCCTACCGCCCGACTGAGTGGCAGTCGCATTGGTATCAGTTGTCGTTTTTCCTCCGCTTTTTGGTTTCATGGTGTTACTCATGCGGCCTCACGGCATCGCCCCGAGACAACGATGAAACCGTCCCTCTCAATCGAGCCATCTTGCAGTCATTTGTGCGCGATGTCATCGCAGAAGGAAGTATTCCGTTGATTGCGTTTCTGC
>JBKPSD010000047.1:0-39374 GCA_046734935.1 Nitrospirota bacterium | reverse complement strand
GGATGGTTGTCGGACTGCTGTATATTGTCTATGCCCTCATGGCCGTTCTTTGGCTAATGGAATGGAAAAAGTCTCCCCAAACGATCCTTGAGCAGCTTGTGGTTGATCACAGAACCCACGCGGAAGAGTCCTGGTGAAGGAGTCGCTTCTACAAAAGTGGCTTCGAAGGCTGACCACCATGTAAGGAGGTAAATTAGCGTGAACACCCGTGACGGAAGTATCTCTCATACACCTGGGGAAAAGGAGGAGTGTTAAAAGAGCTCTTCAGGAAGAAGCCCCGCCATCGAGAGCCAGATTCAACTTCAGCACATTGAGCCGCGGCTCGCCAAGAAATCCGAATTGACGTCCTTCGATATGTCGGGCCACTAATTCTTTTACCGTGTTCTCATCGAGTCCTCTTGCACGGGCCACCCGCTTGACCTGATATTGAGCGGCCGCCGGACTGATATGCGGATCGAGTCCGCTCCCCGACGCCGTCACCAGATCGACAGGCACGGGTGCCTCATTGCCTGGATCTGCGGCACGCAAGGCCGCAACTCGGGTCTTGACCGCTTCAATGAGGACGGGATTCGTAGGCCCGAGGTTGGATCCACTCGAGGCGGCTGCATTGTATGGAAACGGCGACGTCGCCGATGGGCGACCCCAAAAGTATTTTGGTTCATCGAAGTACTGTCCGATGAGCTCAGATCCGATGACCTTCCCCTCGCGGACCATGAGACTCCCATTGGCTTGTTGAGGGAACATCATCTGAGCCAAGCCGGTGACGATCAATGGATATACGACACCGGTGAGGAGCGTTAGCGCCAACAACATGGTCAGTGCAGGACGTAGATGCTCTTTCATGTCTCTCTCCGCTCAGTTAGTCTTCAGGTCAAATGCAAAGCAACCAGAATCATGTCGATGAGCTTGATGCCGATAAACGGCACCAGAATGCCCCCTAATCCGTAGATCAGCAGATGTCGCCGCAGCAATGGACCGGCACCAATGGGCCGATAGGTAATCCCTCGCAAGGCGAGGGGAATCAGCACAATAATAATCAGTGCATTAAAAATGACCGCGGAGAGCACCGCGCTTTGGGGCGTCGCCAGGTGCATCACGTTGAGCGCCTTCAAGGCGGGATACGTCGTCGCGAAGGCGGCCGGAATGATCGCAAAGTACTTCGCGACGTCGTTGGCAATGCTGAAGGTCGTCAATGCGCCGCGCGTCATCAGTAACTGCTTGCCGATTTCCACGATTTCGATCAATTTCGTCGGATTGGAGTCCAGATCGACCAAGTTGCCCGCTTCCTTAGCCGCTTGAGTCCCTGTATTCATCGCGACCGCCACATCCGCCTGCGCCAATGCCGGGGCATCGTTCGTGCCATCCCCGGTCATCGCCACCAAACGCCCCTCACCCTGAAGATTCCTGATGAGTTTGAGCTTGGCCTCTGGAGTGGCCTCAGCGAGAAAATCATCCACGCCGGCTTCCGCCGCGACAGCCGCTGCCGTCTGCGGATTGTCGCCCGTGATCATGACGGTTTTGATTCCCATTCGGCGCAGCTCGCCGAACCGCTCCTTGATTCCGCCCTTCACAATGTCCTGCAGTGCGATGACTCCCAGGACCTTGTTTCCTTCCGCGACGACCAGCGGTGTTCCGCCCCCTTTCGCAATGGTCTCGACCTGAGCCCGAACAAACTGAGAAAAATGGCCGCCCTGTGCTGTGACATAGGCCTCGATGGCGGTTGCCGACCCTTTCCGAATCTCCCGGCCATTGAGATGGACGCCGCTCATACACGTCTGCGCGCTAAACGGCATAAAGGTCGCGCCTAGTTCATGAACATCACGCGCCCGCAGGCCGTATTTCTCCTTTGCGAGAACGACGATGCTGCGGCCTTCAGGTGTTTCGTCACCCAACGACGACAATTGACACGCGTCGGCCAACACCTGATCCGGCACTCCCTCGGCCGACACAAATGTGGTCGCCTGACGGTTGCCGAGCGTAATCGTTCCGGTCTTATCGAGGAGCAACACATCCACGTCCCCGGCCGCCTCTACGGCTTTCCCGGACATCGCAATCACATTGGCCTGCACCATACGATCCATGCCGGCTATGCCAATCGCGGAAAGCAACGCACCGATCGTGGTAGGGATGAGGCATACCAGCAGAGCGATCAGCACGGTGACGGTGACAGGGGAGCCTTGACCAGCGGCGGCCACGCTATACAACGAGAATGGCAGCAACGTCACTGTGGCCAGGAGAAAGATGATGGTCAGGGCTGCCAATAAAATATTCAAGGCAATCTCGTTCGGAGTCTTCTGTCGCTTCGCCCCTTCCACCATGGCGATCATGCGGTCGAGGAAACTCTCTCCCGGACTCGCCGTGACTTTAATGATCAGCCAATCAGACAGAACTTTTGTCCCACCGGTCACCGCACTGCGGTCTCCCCCGCTCTCCCGGATGACCGGCGCGCTTTCACCGGTGATGGCACTCTCATTCACCGAAGCGACGCCTTCAAGGACTTCACCGTCGGCGGGAATGAAGTCGTTTGCCTCAACCAGAACAACGTCACTCTTTTTCAATTCGTTGGCGGACACGATGCTGAATGTATCGCGTCTGTTCTGCTGCCGGTTCCATGCAGCATGGTGTTCGCGACCCGCCTCGACCGTGCCGAGTTTCTTCGCGGTCAGTTCACGGCGTGCTTGTCGGAGCGAGTCAGCCTGGGCCTTGCCGCGCCCCTCGGCCATCGCCTCAGCGAAATTCGCAAAAAGCACGGTAAACCAAAGCCACAAGGCGATGGAAAGGATGAAGCCGGCCGGCGCTTCACCGTTACCGACCGCGGCTTGTCCGAAAAGAAGTGTCGTGACGATACTACCCACCCAGACGACAAACATGACCGGGTTCTTGCTCTGGTGCCGGGGATGCAGCTTTCGAAAGGCGTCCCATACCGCTTGTCGCAGAATGGCCGCTTCAAACAGCGATTGAGCGGTATGGGTACCGACTGTTGGGACTGATGTGGTCATGGCGTCTGCTCCCAATCTTTGCTCCTGATTCACAGCAACAAATGCTCGATGATGGGCCCTAGGGCCAACGCCGGCACAAAGGTCAGTGCACCGACCAGGATCACCACTCCGATCAGCAGCGCAACAAACAGGGGTGTATGGGTAGCCAACGTTCCCGGTCCAGCGGGAACTACTTTCTTGCGTGCCAGCGCCCCGGCCAATGCTAATGTCGGAACCGCCAGCCAGAAACGGGAAATCAGCATAGCCAGGCCACCCGTAGTGTTATAGAAGAATGTATTGGCATTGAGCCCCGCAAAGGCGCTCCCGTTGTTATTGCCTTGTGAGCTATAGGCATACAGAATCTCGGTGAAGCCGTGAGCGCCCGGATTCAATCGAGATGAGGTACCTGCCTCGGTGACGACCGCGATGGCCGTGAATCCCAATACGACGATGGGCATAATGAGAATAAGCAGTGAAGCCATCTTCATTTCGTAAGGCTCAATTTTCTTGCCGAGATACTCCGGCGTTCGCCCGACCATCAGGCCCGCGATAAATACCGCGATAATGGTGAAGACGATCATGCCGTACAGCCCGGATCCGACCCCGCCGAATACGACTTCTCCGAATTGCATGAGGAAGAGTGGAACGAGGCCACCAAGCGGCGTGTAAGCATCATGCATGGAGTTGACCGATCCGTTGGACGCCGCCGTAGTCGCCGAGGCCCAGAGCACCGAATTGACGATGCCGAATCTGGTCTCTTTGCCTTCCATGTTGCCGCCGGCCTGGCCTCCATCGGCCACTTGGTTCACACCCAGTGCGCCCACTCCGGGGTTGCCCTCTTGTTCAGCCCATAACGCAACACTGAGTAACGCGACGAGAATGATCGTCATGGCCGCAAGTAGAGCCCAACCCTGGCGCGTGTCCCCCATCATCATGCCGAAGGTGTAGCAAAGCGCGGCTGGGATCAGCAGGATTGCGAGCATTTCCAGGAAATTGCTCAACGGTGTCGCATTTTCAAACGGATGAGCACTATTCACATTGAAAAACCCGCCGCCGTTAGTGCCCAGTTGTTTGATCGCGATCTGCGAAGCGGCAGGTCCGACCGCGATGAGCTGCTCCGTCGTCACGGCGGACTCAGTTTTTGGCTGTCCTTGTTCGTCCAATATTGGTCGGCCATTCGCATCCACAACTGGTTTGTCATAGGCCGCCGATTGTGTCAGTGACGCGGTTTCATAGGCGCCGAATGTCTGCACGAGGCCTTGAGAGACAAGCGTCAGAGACCACACCAAAGAGAGAGGCAAGAGGATGTACAGCGTGCTCTTAGTGAGATCCACCCAGAAATTTCCGATTGTCTGCGCGCTTCGCCGCCCCAATCCACGGATCAATGCCACCAAGATGGCCATTCCGGTAGCTGCAGAGACGAAATTTTGCACCGTCAACCCCAGCATCTGGGTGAGGTAACTCAGCGTGGTTTCGCCGCCATAGGATTGCCAGTTGGTGTTGCTGGCAAAGCTGGCCGCCGTATTGAAAGCGAGATCGGGGCCTACCATACCGAGGCTGGCCGGATTCAGAGGCAGGAAACTTTGCACACGCTGCAGCGCATAGAGAAAGAGCATTCCGGCCGCATTGAAGAGCAGCATCCCGAGAGCGTACCTCTTCCAATTCATGTCCTCGGCTGGATCGACCTTGCACAAGCGGTAGATAAGGCGTTCGATCGGCGACAAAATCCGATCCAATCCGCACGGCCGGCCTTCGTACACTCGGGCCATGTACCAGCCCAAGGGTTTTGCGAGCCCCAGCAGGACGACAAAATAAAAGACCACTTGAGTGAGACTGTTCAGCGTCATCAGAATTTCTCCGGCTTAAGCAACGCGATCATCAAATACACCAGCAACGCGACTGAGAGGATCCCCCCGAATACATACATCACGCTCATAGGCGCACCTCTAGAGACGATCCAGCGCAGTGATGAGCCACGCCGATGCGAGGAAAAACACGATGGTCAAGGCCACCAACAGAATATCCATCTGGTCCTCTTGTCAGATGGTTGGACGCTATCAAATGCCGCGTAAAAACGGTGTCAAAAAAGACCTGGGCGGGCGTGGCTGTTTACGGCGAGTCGAGGGTCCAGATCAGGGCAAAAATCACCATGTGCTGTGCCGGCGTGAGTCCGACTACCCCCGGCGCGATCTCGTTGCCCTTGAAGAACCCGCCTCCTGATCCGGTGGACTCGTCGTAGCGATATTCAAGCCTTCCAATCATGTTGGTCCACTTGTAGGGAAACTTGTATTCGGCCGTCGTCGTGACTGCTCTGACCAACTGTTCCGCCCCTGTCTGAAAGCCGTTCGGGTCCCAATAGACTTCCGGTCTCAGCGCGACAGTCCAAGGACCGGAAATGTGCCACCGCATCGGGAATGCCGCTCCCATATAGACGAACAGTGGTTTTCCAGGCATGGCCATCTCCTGCGTGCCCACCTGATACTCGCCCACGAGTGTCACGTCGTCGTTGACCTTCCACTCCACAATGCTATCCGAGAAGAAGCGCCAAAACTCCAAGGAGGTATCCGATTGGTCAGGGCCGTAATAGACCGTTTCCTTGAAGAGCCAGGAACTGTTGGGTTTGTAGGCGACCTGTGCACCATAACTCGGAAGATTGTTCGCATTTTGGAGGTGAAAATATTCATTGATGATGAAGAAGACCCCGCTCCACTTGTCGTCAAAGTTGTATTGAGCATTCGCTCCGAACATCAGGTAGGGCGAGTAATCGGCGATCCAGGCGCGCGTATAGTTGAAGTTATCCTTCGCATACAGCGACTCATAGCCGATGAAGCTATTGAAGAGACCGGCTTGCAGCGTCAACCCCTTCCCGACCGGCGCGAGATACGACAGGTTCGCTCGGCCGAAGTGACGCAAGGCGTCCGACCCTTCCACATGCGGCAGATTGGTTCCGAACCCGAAGTTGAGCGCGTCTTGGCCGCCGTGGCCCATGAGTTCCATGCCCCAACGCGAGTCAGCCGTGGCATCTTTACGGACATAGACACCGGCCATATTAAGATCTAGCTCGTTCACCCTTGGTGTGGTACTTCGATTGCGGAACAGGTGATTTTCGGGAAAATTGAAGTCGAGTGAATAACCCAAATCTACGAACCCGCCGTAATGCCACGCAGGCAATACCCCTGTTGTCCTACCAAGCGATTCGTTCTCCAGAGCTTGTTCTTGCCCATCCTGCTTCATTGATTCCTGAGCCAGGACAGACGCCGTGCTGGCCACCGCCAGGAACACGAAGATCCATGCATGCCGCCAGAGGATCTGCTTCACGTCACAGCCTTCCTTTTCTCAGCGACGGTCGGCCAAGACAATCTCGATCACCATCGACCACAACAGCACAATAATGGAGAAAAGCAGAACACCGGCAATCAGTGTCATGGTTCCACCTCGCTGCTTTAGCCAAACAACAGATTTATCAGCGGCTATGTCAAAATGGTGTTAAACACGAAGAGTGTGGTTAAGAAGAGATAAGAACTGAGGGCTGGATGAGCGATGACCTGCGGTTTATCAGTTCGCTTTCAGTCGCTGGTTCAATCATTGTGCTAAATTTGTGGTGAATTTTTCAGAATTCGTCTTATTGGCTAAAAGCGGATAGAAGCACTAGAGTCAGGACAACCCATTGCTCAGTAAGGATAAAAACACTGCCTCGCCCCATTCCCAAACCGCGGGATGGACCTCGTTACCAGCCTTGGTTCAGCGTTTTATAATGAATCATGCACCTCGCCCGCCTCGTCGAGACCGTGGAACAGGTTCGCGCGACCTCGAAAAAATCTGACAAAATCCGCATCCTGGCCGACACCTTGCGTGCGACGGAAGGGCATGAAACGGTGCTGACGGCGCTTTATCTCAGCGGATCCCTGCCCCAAGGAAAGATCGGCATCGGCTGGAGTTTCATCCAGCAAGCGCTTGAAGAAGTTTCCGGCGTGCTCGGAAGCACGCCTGTCCCGCTGACGCTGAGCGATGTCCACCACGCGCTTGACCGCATTGCCGGCGAGCGCGGCGCCGGATCCGGCGAGCGGCGCATCGCTGAATTGAAGAGGCTTTTCAGCCGTGCCAGTCCCGACGAGCGTCAGTTTCTTACCCAGCTGGTGATCGGGGAGCTGCGGCAAGGCGCACTCGAAGGGGTCCTTCTCGATGCAATCGCTGCAGCGTCCGGATTGCCGTCGGCCGACGTCCGTCAGGCCTTCATGTTTGCCCCAACGATCGGCGAGCTCGCGTCCGCTGCGCTGACAGAAGGCGCTGCAGGGCTCGCACGGTTTTCGCTGCGCCTGTTTGTTCCGGTCGCGCCGATGCTGGCCAGTACCGCAGAAGACATACACGAAGCCTTGGACCGTCTCGGCCGCGCTGCTTTCGAGTACAAGCTCGATGGCGCGCGAATCCAAGTGCATAAAGGCGCCGACGAGGTCCGCCTGTTTACGCGGCAGTTGCAGGATGTGACGACGCGGCTTCCTGAAATCGTCGAATGGGCGCGGCGCCTTCCGGCGCGGGAAGCCGTCCTCGACGGTGAAGCCATCGCGCTTCGTGCTGATGGCAGGCCGCAGCCGTTCCAAATCACGATGCGCCGGCTCGGCCGGGTCAAAGATGTCGCCGGCATGCAGGCATCGATTCCCTTATCGCCCTTCGCGTTCGACGTCCTCTATCTGGACGGCGAGTCGCTCCTGACTCATTCCTACGAAGACCGTGCCCGTATCCTGGGCGAACTTGCGCCTGCCGCAGTCATCCCGCGCCTGATCACATCCGATCCGGAAGAAGGCCGTGGCTTTCTGGCTCAATCGCTGGCGGCGGGTCACGAAGGAGTCATGGCCAAATCGCTGACCGCTCCCTACGTTGCCGGGCAACGCGGCTTTCATTGGCTGAAGGTGAAGGAGGCCACCACGCTCGATCTGGTGATTCTCGCCGCCGAATGGGGAAACGGCCGCCGCCAAGGGTGGCTGTCGAACTTGCATCTTGGCGCGCGTGATCCGCAGACCGGGCAGTTCGTGATGCTGGGTAAAACCTTCAAGGGCCTCACGGACGAAATGTTGCGTAGCCAGACGGAGCAATTGCTGAAGCTCGAAAGCCATCGTGACGGCCATATCGTGTTCGTCCGGCCTGAACTCGTGGTGGAGATCGCCTTCAGCGATATCCAGGAGTCGCCCCGCTATCCAGCCGGTCTCGCACTCCGCTTTGCACGCGTCAAACGTTACCGCCCGGACAAATCCGCCCATGAGGCGGACACCATTCAAACAGTGGCCGATCTGTTCCACAAACAACGCGCATAATCAGGTCTTCTCCCTTCTTCTTCCTAGGGAAGTCTCCAGTATGGCCGATGCGGACGATCGCTGGATGATGGAAGAAAGACGGTTTCATCAATGATGAAAGGGAGGCCCCATGCAAAAGATCCTTGTCCTCACGCTCATGGGAATTGCGATTGTGGGCGGATCAGCTCTGACGGCCGTGGCCGGCGAGACGAAGGCCAAGCTGGAAAAGGCCAAAGGAGAAATGAAGGCGGACTATGAAGAAACGAAGGGACAGGCCAAGGGCCTCACAGAGGACGTGAAAGGCAACAAGACGAAGGCGGAGTTCGAACGCGGCAAAGGCAAGGTCAAAGGCGGCGGTGAACGCGTGAAAGGCAAAACCAAGGAGCTGAAGGCGCGAGTGGAAAAGTAGTTGCCACCTTTGAGATATGAAATCCGCGATGTGGGTTTCGTGATCGAACTTAGGCCGATGACGCCAGTTTCAACCCGATGATCCCCGCAATGATCAGCCCGACGCTGAACAGCCGGGCGGCATTGGCCGGTTCGTCAAGGAGCGCAATGCCTAGTGCCACGGTGCCGACTGCTCCGACCCCCACCCACACGCTATAAGCAGTTCCGACCGGAAGGGTCTTCACGGCAATCCCCAACAGCCAAAGGCTCACGATCATCGCAAACACCGTCCACACCGTGGGCCAGAGGCGCGTAAACCCGTCCGTATATTTCAATCCGATCGCCCAACCCGTCTCGAATAACCCCGCGAGGAACAGAATGATCCACGCCATAACGGATTCCTTTCACTTCCTTCCTTAGGATTCTTACGTCCTTCCAAGTACTTGTCAATGAGTCTCAGCCGGAAATATCCGGGCATCAAGTCGAATTCCTCCCAACGCTGAAAGGATTCTCCGGCTCGCGCCATACGGTGAATAGGAACGGGTAGCCGTCTCTATTCACGAGGTGCCGTATGACGCCGAGCGTAGTTGACCGCGTTACTGATCTTTTCCATTCCTGCGATCCCCGGCTGTATCAAATCGCGAGCCTCGGCACTCTCCTGGCCTATGGACTGCTGAGACTGCACTTCGACGTATCAGTACTACAGATGATTCTGACGTTCGGGACGGCGCTGCTCGTCCAGTATGCGGGTGCCCGCCTCTATCGACTGCCGGCGTTCGACCCGCTCAGCGCCGTCGTGTCGGCGATCGGGCTTTGCATCTTTCTCCGTACCAACCACCCCGGCGTAGCGGCCCTGGCGGCAGGTATTGCGATCGGCAGCAAATTCGCCATCCGCTGGCGGAAGAAGCATATCTTCAATCCAACGAATCTGGCGTTGCTCGTGACCATGACCAGCGGCCTCGGGTGGATTTCACCGGGGCAATGGGGACAGACGGCGTGGCTGGGATTCTTGATCGCCTGTCTTGGCAGCCTCGTGGTCAGCCGGGCAGTCCGGGCCGACGTCACAGTGTCGTTCCTCGGCTTTTATCTCGGCCTGCTCATACTACGGGCGCTGCGGCTCGGCGACCCGCTCACGATTCCCTTGCATCAAATCGAAAGCGGCACGCTGCTTATTTTCTCATTTTTCATGATCACTGATCCGAAGACAACGCCGGATTCACGGCCGGGACGGCTTCTCTTTACGTTCCTGGTGGCGGTCACTGCCCTGTACGTGCAGTTTGTGCTGTTTCGTCCTCATGGCCCACTGTGGGGATTGCTGGTCTGCTCTCCCCTCGTTCCGGTCATCGATCGGTACCTTCATGGATCGCGATACGACTGGTCGAACCCCTCAAGCGGTGACTTGAGTGCGCCACTTTCTTTTCCCGTGCACATTCCCCTGTCCCCACCAATCCCAACAAAGGAGGATTTCATGAGTCGTCAAGATGATGAGGTATGTCATCTAAGTGGCCCTCGGATGAGCGAGCATTACCGGAGGAGCGAGGCATCCGCCGACGCTTGGCCGGGAAGGAAAGCTGGAACTGACCACAGCATCACGGTCGCAAGTCCGTGGCTACGGGAATTCCAGAAGGGAGCGGCGCTTTTAGGCCGCGTCTTCCGCTCGGCCAAGGCCGGAAGGATCGCTCCGGGAGGTACGGCGAGCACACCGAGGGCGACCGCCTTTTTGAATGTGCGTCTGGACGTTCTCACGCTCCCGTTTTTTGTCACTCTACTTCTGTGGAATGGCACCGCCTCCGCGTTCTGCGGTTTCTACGTCGCGAAGGCCGACAGCAAGCTTTTCAACAAGGCGTCCGAAGTGGCCATTGCGAGGTCCGATGACAAGACCGTGATCACCATGGCAAACGATTTCAAGGGCGACGTGAAAGAGTTTGCGATGGTCGTGCCGGTGCCGACAGTCCTCGAGATGGGGCAGATTCATGTCGGCGACGCGGCGGTCATCAAACACTTGTCCGATTATTCCGCGCCCCGGTTGGTCGAGTACTTTGACAATGACCCCTGCCGCCTCGCGTATCCCGAAAGCCGCACCATGGACATGATCGCCAAGGCCGGTGCTCCGGCGCGCGCCGAGCGCGAAAAAGCTCTCGGCGTGACGGTAGAGGCACAGTACACGGTGGGCGAATACGACATCATCATCCTTTCGGCGAACGAGAGCGCCGGCCTCGAGACATGGCTCACCGAGAACGGCTATCGCATCCCCAAGGGCGCCTCGTCTGTCCTGCACAGCTACATCAAACAGAATCTCAAGTTCTTCGTCGCCAAAGTGAATCTTGGGGAACAGGGCAAGCTCGGCCTCACGCATTTGCGGCCGCTCCAAATCGCCTTCGAGTCGCCGCGCTTCATGCTGCCCATCCGTTTGGGAACGGTGAATGCCGACGGCCCGCAGGAATTGCTTCTGTATTTTCTCACCAAGCAGGGACGCGTCGAGACGACCAATTACAGGACGGTCAAGTTGCCGGAGGCGCAGGAAATTCCTCTGTACGTCAAAGACCGTTTCGGCGACTTCTATCGGGACATGTTCGCCCAGCAAGTCACACGGGAGCAGCACCGCGGCGTGTTTCTGGAATACGCCTGGGACATGACCTGGTGCGATCCCTGCGCGGCCGATCCGCTGTCAGCGGCCGAACTTCGAAACCTCGGCGTATTTTGGCTGCCCGAAAACGGGCGCACGGGAAGAGGTCCTGCGCGGCCGCAGAACGTCTTTCTCACACGCCTGCACGTCCGCTATGATGCGGCCCATTTTCCCGAAGACTTGTCGTTTCAGGAAACCTCCGATCGGGGAAACTTCCAGGCGCGGTACATCCTTCGTCATCCCTGGAACGGCCAAGAAGGCTGTGCGGCGGCAGTGGCGTATCGCGAACAGCTGTACGGGCGTTATGAGCGGCAGGCGGAGACGCTGGCGACGTTGACCGGTTGGAATATTAACGACATTCGTAAGGCCATGAACCTGACCGGCCGGCCGACACAGGAGTCGAGGAAATGGTATGAGGGACTTTGGACCGAATGATTTGTGCAGAACGCTCGCCGCGGCTACTAGGGAATTCCCTCATACGCCGGCGGAGGATCGCGGCTTGATCCGCTCTGCATTCTGCTCTAGAGTGAGGTGGGCCAAGGCCTGTTCACGATCATTCACTCATGCGGAGGGCAGTCATGACACAGCCAAGACGCATCCTGACCCATTGTGCCGGCGCCGCGATGCTGGTTCTGTCTCTTTCAGCCTGCAGCATCACAGAGACGATCAGCAATTTTCTGTCGTCGACTTCAGGGAAGTCGTGGTTTGAGGATGGGGTGATCAAGGCTGATCATCGCGTCCAAGCGTTCATGGCGTTCAACTTTGAATACATCAAACAGGATATGGCCAAGGGACGAGGCGAGTTTCTCGACTCTTTGAGCACCTTGATGGAGATCCCGCCGGATCAGCGCGCCTCATTTTACGCTCATGCGCAGTCGAGGTATCCCTTTGTTGTGGAGCGCCAGAGCAGCGCGCAGGAGACGCTGGTCCAATTGGTCGGGTACCAGACGGCCGCCTCGGTTTGGCGATAGCGCCGGACCGTTTATCCTGTGATGGAAGCGCGGCGGGCGAGAGGAACGATCTCCGCGTCCTCCGAACGCTGCCCTTTGGCGGCAAGGACGCGGACAGGCAGACCGTCTTTGAAGAGGATGAACGTGCTCGGGACAGCCGGCACGCGCGGTCCGGGAAGGATCACGCCGTTCAGATTCAACGGGTCGCAGGCGGAGAGTTTGACCTCTGTTCCCGCAGCCGGACTCTTCTTGATCGCCCGGAGCGCCTCGACGGCCTCGGGTAACGCAAACTGCTCGCCGATAAAACCTGAGATGAATCGCCCGCCACGGACCTCTCCCTTTAATTCCATCCGGCGATAGACGACGAGCAGGTCGCGCCAGGACTGGACCAACACCTCACGCGCCAGGAGATCCCGGAAGACGACTCCATACCGGCGGAGCAATTGGCCGGCAACCTGTCCGGCGGAAACTGACTGGGCATCCGGCGTTCGTTGACCGGCAGCCGAAAACGTCCTCATCGGCCTGAGCAGCGACCATCGACCGGCGGCATGCCGCGGCCGGCGGCTGCGTTCCCGACCCTCCGCCCGCCGGCGGCGAGGATCCATCAGGGCGCGCAGATTATCGAATCCGTCAGCGGTGACGAGTCCGGCCGCGACCAACTCCCAGAGTCCCTGCTCGACTTCCGCCGGCAGGTGACCGGTGGCTGCCACAAGATCTGCGAAGAAACTGGCGCCCCGTTCTTCCAGCGTCCGGCGAAGATTCTGGGCAACGGCGCTCAGCACCATGAATGGATCCGGTCCGGAACCAAACCCGTCCTTCAGCGCATCGAGCAGCCAGCCGCTGTCCTCGCGGGGAAACAGGCTAATCGGCGCGACGCTGGTGGGCGTGATGCGCCGACCCTGCTCCCCGACAGCCGAATTGGACAGCCGCGGATGGGGTGACAGCCGTCCCCAGCTCACCGCCCCGCTCAAGCAGAGTCGATCGAGCAGCGCCGGGTCATACTTGCCCATCCTCACGCGAAGCAGCTGAGAATCCCAACTCGAGGCCGCGGCTTCGAACCCCGCCAACTGCTTCACCACCTGGAGCAGGCCGGCCTCGCCATGCTGGCGGGAGCCGGGCGTGACATGCTGCCATTGAAAGAGAAACCGCATGAAATCGGCCGTCGCCACCGGTTCGATCTCCTTGCGCAGCTTGCCGACGGTGCGGCGGTGGATCCTCGCGAGCAGCCGACGATGACACCACTCAGTGAATCGTTCGCCCTCAGGCATTTGAGATGGGAGATCCGGCATTCGGCCGACAGGTCGAAATCGGCCGCGGAGGACCTGTCCCTGGCTTTCGAGACGGACCAAGGACGCCTCCAAACTGGCGATCGGCAGCCGCAGCCGCGCGCTCAATTCCAGAGACGTAGTCGGTCCGATGCTTTCCATCCATCCCGACACAATGGCGTCGAGGGTGCGTTCGTCACCGGCTCCTGTGAGTGTGCGGGCCACCTCGGCCTCGTTCTCGACGGCCACCCACCCGGTCATACCGTCTCCGTCGTGAACGGCCGTCAATTCGGCGGCCCGCCCGGCGTGTCTCAGTTCGGGCATGAACTGCTGCCAGCCGGAAACCTCGCTCGACGGCACCCACCCCAACGTCAAGAGCGCGTCGTGCAACTCGTCGGCATCGCGGACGACCGGCCACGACTCGCGCACGACCTCGTCGATGGCGCCGCCATCGAGCGCGCCGATGTCTCCGGCCAGCTCAGGCGGCAACGTCCGCCGCAGCTCGACCGCCCGCGCCCGCCGCTCTTCCAGCGGCGCGTCGTCGAGGTAGGCGTAGGGATTGGCGTTCAAGATTTCATGCGAGAAGGGCGACGGCGCAGGCGTATCGATGGCGACACACCGGATCCCTCCGCTCTCGATGCGCTGAAGGACTTGCGCGAGGCCTTCGACGTCCATCGCTTCGGTCAAACAATCGCGGAGCGTCTCCTGGACCAAGGGGTGATCTGGAATCCGTCGCTCCCGTTCTCCCGTCATATTGTCCTGGCAGGCAATGGCGTCAGGAAAGACGGCCGCGAGGAGATCCTCGGCCTTCATACGCTGAATCTGCGGCGGCACCTTCTTGCCGTTCACAAAGCGCAGGAGGGCGAGGGACCGCGAGGCATTCCAGCGCCAACGGGTGGCGAACATCGGCGCCGCCAACACGGCGTGCAACAGGACATCGTGCACCGTCTGAGAATGCAGATACCCGAAGACGGATTCCAGCGGGAAACTGTGTTTCTCGCCGAGCGAGATCACCAGCCCGTTGTCGGTCGCCGCGGCCTGCAACTCAAAATCGAACGTGACGCAGAAGCGTTTGCGCAGAGCCAATCCCCAGGCCTTCGTAATTCGCCCGCCGAATGGCGCGTGGATGACGAGCTGCATCCCTCCGCTCTCGTCGAAGAAGCGTTCGGCCACGATCGTCGTCTGCGTCGGAACGGTTCCAAGCATCTGCCGGCCGCTCAGCACATACTCAACCGCCTGCTGGGCGCCCCGCGCGTCCAAACCGCATTCCTGCTTGAGCCATTGGAGGACCGGCTGCTGGACATCGACCGCTCGTTCGGCGACTTCCTTGCGGATCTCGGCCACCTCTGCCGAGAGCTCCGCCGTCCGGGATGGGGCCTCTCCCCGCCAGAACGGAATGTTGGGCGGCGCCCCATGCGCATCTTCGACCCGGACCCTTCCCATTTCCACGCCTTTGATGCGCCACGAGGTGTTGCCGAGAAGCATGATGTCGCCGGCCAGGCTCTCGACCGCGAAATCCTCATCGACAGAGCCGACGACCGTCCCTTCAGGCTCCGCGACCACCGCATAGTTCGCCGTATCGGGAATCGCCCCGCCAGAGGTGATCGCCGCGAGACGCGCGCCCCGCCGGCCTTTCACCGTGCCATGAATACGGTCACGATGAAGATAGGCCAGGCCACGTCCCCGATTGGTCGAGATGCCTTCGGCCAGCATTTGGACGATCCGGTCGAAGTCGCTGCGCGCGAGCTCGCGATAGGGAAACGCCCGGCGGACGAGCGCGTACAGATCGGCTTCAGTCCAGGCCTGTGAGGCGGCAGCCGCAACGAGCTGCTGAGCGAGGATATCCAACGGCGCCGGAGGGACGGCGATACGATCCAATGTGCCCGCCTTGATCGCTCGGATCAGCGCGGCGCACTCGAGTAATTCGTCTCGTGTCGTCGCAAACAGCCTGCCTTTCGGAACTGCCCTGATCCAGTGGCCCGCACGGCCGATCCGTTGCAGCGCGGTTGCAATCGCTCGCGGCGAGCCGATCTGACAGACCAGATCCACTGTGCCGATGTCGATCCCAAGTTCCAACGAAGCCGTGGCAACAACGACGCGCGTCTTTCCGCTCTTCAGGCGCTCTTCCGCCGAGAGCCGGATCTGCCGCGACAGGCTCCCGTGATGCGCCGCCACGCTGTCCGGTCCGAGGTCTTCCAGCCGTTCTTCCAGATGATGCGCGACGCGTTCCGCCAGCCTGCGCGTATTGACAAACACCAGCGTCGTGCGGTGCTCGCGGACCAGCGCCGCCACGCGGTCATAGATGTCCGACCAGACGGCATTCGTGCCGACCGCGCTCAATTCGTCCTTCGGCACTTCGACGCCGACATCCATGTGCCGTTTGTGGCCGACGTCGATCACCGTCGGGAGCGGACGATCCCCGGCAAGAAACCGCGCGACCAATTCAATGGGGCGCTGTGTCGCGGACAAACCGATGCGCTGCGGTTTCGTCAGCGTCAACGCCTCGAGCCGTTCCAGCGAGAGGGCCAAATGCGCCCCGCGCTTGTTCGGCGCGAGGGCATGGATTTCATCGACGATCACGGTCCGGACGGTCTGCAAGAGGCGCCGGCTTTTCTCGGCGGTGAGCAGAATGAAGAGGGACTCGGGCGTCGTGACGAGGATGTGCGGAGGCCGTTTGAGCATCTGCTGGCGGTCGGCCATCGGCGTATCGCCGGTCCGGACCAGTACGCGCAGCTCCGGCATCAACAGCCCGGCTTGCAGAGCCGCCTCGCCGATTTCGGCCAGCGGTTGCTGCAGATTTTTATGAATGTCGTTGCTGAGGGCTTTCAGCGGCGAGACGTACAGCACCTGGATGCCGTCGTCCAGCTCACGCGCCAGCGCCTGGGTAAACAGCCGGTCGATGCTGGAAAGGAAAGCCGCAAAGGTCTTACCGGAACCGGTCGGGGCGGCGATGAGCGCATCCCGTCCCGATTGGATGGCGGGCCAAGCCTCGGCCTGCACGTCGGTTGGCGACCCGATCGAAGTCTGAAACCACTCGGCAATGAGGGGATGAAAACGCGTGAGGGGCATGGCCCGTCATAATAACACGTGCCACTTGCCGCGACGACTGGCCCGGCCGTGAGTCAATTATCTCAAAAGGCGAAAGCCGTGACATTGCCGCCGGGCACCAACGGGCCGTTCAGCTTCGATGAGGCGCCGGGACTTCCGACATTGACGGCATACAGTTCCTTGACGCCAAATGTCGTTTGATCGGCGATATAGAAGACAAGCGTACTATCCGGAGAAACCGCAAAGCTGGACACATTACCGCCCGGCGCTAAAGCACCGTTCAATGGGGGAAGACTGGCGGGCGGCGGAACCGCGTGCGGGCATGAAGGGGCCGGAACCGCCTGCAGGCAGGAGAAGGGGACTCGGTACAATTGGGTGACAGTCGTGACCGTCTCGTTTGCAAGATAGACGGCGGCGGCGCTGTCAGGAGTAATGGCAAAGGCCGAGACGCCTTTGGGAGCCGTGTAATCGGGATTGATCTTTTGACTCGGACCGACCGGGTTTGTGAGTGCTACTCGGTATAATTCGAACACGCCAAACGTCTGCTGATCTGCGCGATAGACTACTGACGACCCATCGGGAGCGATGCTGAACCCGGTCACATTGCCTCCGGCAATCAACGGACCGTTCAGCGTCGTGCTCGCTTGAGGAGCGGCGAACGCCACTCGAAAGAGTTCGATTTTGCCGGCGACGTTCTGGTCGGCTCGATAAATCACTGCGGTGCTATCGGGGGTCACCGCGAACGAGGCGACGCTTTGAGGCGCGGTCAACGGCGGGTTAAGCGGGGTCGCGGCTCCCGGTCCCGTGATCGGAGAAAGAAAAATTTCGAAGACCTGATCGAGACGGAGATCGGCCAAATAAACGACCGAGACGCTGTTGGGCGTGACGGCGAAATCTGTGACGTTTCCCCCCGGTACCAACGGCGCGTTCAGTTTCTGGCTGAACAGGGGTCCTGCAAACGCCACCTGGTACAATTCATTCACATTGTTGGTATCTTGATTGGCGATGTACACGACTTTCGTGCTGTCAGGAGTCACGGCAAATTGCGTGACAGTTCGCCCTGCCGTCAATGCCGGATTCAACAACGTGCTCGCCTGCGGAGTGGAGAACAACACTCGAAACAGTTCGAACACTTGATCGATCCGCTGATCTGCGAGATAGACGACCGAGCTTCCGTCCGGCGTGACGGCGAAATTCGTGACGTCTCCACCGAGCACCAAGTTTCCGTTCAGCTTGACACTGACTCCCGGCGCCGCGATGTTGACCTGGTATAACTCAAAGACTTCGTCGATCGTCTGATCTGCGATGTAGACGACGGCTGATTTGTCTGGCGTTAAGGCAAAGCTGATGACATTGCCGCCGGGAACCAGCGGGCCGTTCAGTTTGGCGCCGGTTGACGTCAAGAAAAGTTCAAAGACTCCATCGGTGTTTTGATCCGCCAGATAGACGACATTCCCGCTTGACGCAAGCGAAGTGGGTCCAGAGCTTCCGTCCCCGCCGTCCGGGCAGCCTGTCAAGGATAACGCCGCGGTCAGGCCGATCAGCAGCAGCAGGATTTTGTTGGCCATGGCGGACACCATAGGAAGAACTCCTAATGATGAGCAAGTCGTATCTCTACTTAGCTGCGTTATATCACTAGGCAGGCCATGTGCCAACGAAAGAGCACGAATCTGCTCAAAAGGCGTTCACGCGGTCGGATCACCCGCCGGTCCCAGCCGTTCACGATCCAAACGCCTACGGACGTCCGGGCGTCGCAATCGCCCGAGGTGTGACTCCGGCAGGAAACGGCGTGCCGGACACGGTGGTGAGCCCGCCGGAGGCACTGTTGATTGTATAGGCAAACACGTCGTTCGAGCCCTGGTTCGCCACATACAGAACGGCTCCGTCCGGTGAGACCGTCGCAGCCGTCGGGGTGGTACCGGCCGGCATGGGCACACCGAGAGGCGCAAGCGCCCCTGTTGCCGCATCGACCGTGAACGCAGACACGTTATTCGTGCTTTGGTTCGCGACATACAGGAAGGAGCCGTTAGGCGTGATTGTGATGCCGGTCGGCGTGATTCCTGTGGTGAAGGGCGATCCGGGAGCGGGCGTCAGGGCGCCTGTCGATCCATTGATGGCCAATGCCGAGACATAGTTCGAGCCTTGATTCGTGACATATAAGAACGACCCGTTCGGCGAAACCACGAGGCTGACTGGCGTCGTGCCGACGGCAAATGGAGAACCGGCGACCGGCGACAGTTGTCCGCTCGCATTGATGTTGTAGGCCGACACGGTATTTGATCCTTGATTCGCCACGTACAGGAACGAGCCGTTCGGTGAACACGTGACCCCGGCAGGCGTAAACCCGGCGGGGAACGGAGACCCGACGACCGGAGTGAGACCTCCTGCAGCGCCGATCGCATACGCCGAAACATTGTTCGACCCTTGGTTCGTGACATACAGGAACGATCGATTGGGCGAAATAGCCAGCCTCAAGGGCGTGATGCCGGCAGGGAAGGGAGATCCAAGCGAAGTGAGCGTTCCCGCGGAGGCATCGACGGCGAATGCCGACACATTATTGGATCCCTGATTGGCGACATAGGCCAGCGTGCCGTCCGAAGACACGACAACACCGCCCGGCGCCGTTCCTCCGATTGGGAACGGCGAACCGGCCGCCTGGACCAAGGCACCCGTGCTCCGATTGATCGCATACGCCGATACATTATTCGACGCCTGATTCGCGACGATGGCAACAGCCGGCGTTGACGGTTGAGGAGGAGCGGGAGGATTGACCTTGATCCCATTCCCATTTTCGTCGTCGCCGCCGCATGCGCTCAGAAGTAACAGGACAACCAGGACAATCCCCGGGACACGTTGTCTCAGTATGGCCGTTGATTTCATAGAAATCCCCCTTCAAACAAAGGCGCCTGCTTTGTACTCAAAACGCATGCCAAGACACATCGATGATTCCCATAGATTCATGTGAGTGGTCACAGGCAAACTGTCGGTAAATCCACACAGCGTTTTCATCATGTTTAACAAACAAAACCTTGTCGTCGTCCTGGGATCTGGTTATGTCGCCCGCTTTATGCCCTGCCTTCAAAATCATTACTCGACCGTGCTGCACACGAGCCGCGACCCCGACCGACATCTCGCCTGGCTTCCGTCCGATCAGCGACTACGATTCGACCTCGCGCGACCGGACACATGGCATAACATTCCGTTGGGGGCCGACCTGCTTTGGTGTTTTCCTGCTGCGCCGCTGGACGCCGTTCGAAGCTTTACCCACACATTGGCGGCATCCGGAAAGCTCGTGGTGCTGGGCAGCACATCAGCCTACGACGTCGCAGATTCAGCGGAATATCCGCCGCCCTGGATTGATGAAAGCGCGCCGATTGATTGCAGCAAGGCACGCGTACAGGGAGAGGAATTTCTGCGGGAAACGCGCGGGGCAATCGTGCTGCGTGTAGCCGGCATCTACGGGCCGGGGCGAAGTCCTTACGACTGGCTCAAGACGGGGCGTGTCGCGGTCTCACGCAAGTACGTGAATTTGATTCATGTGGAAGATCTCGCGGAGATCTGCGTGGCGGCGCTGCAACACGGCGCCCCTGCAGCGGCCTACAATGTCAGCGATGGCGTTCCGAGGACTTGGACAGAAATCGGCCGGACACTCGAAGGGCATGACACCGCCCCGGGGCGGGCAGAAGAACCGCAGCCAGCTGGAAAACGCATCGACACGGCCAAACTGCGATCGCTGCTCGAGGAGGCCCGTGTCAGGATCCGCCACCCGGATCTATTTCGTTCGCTCGAACGTATGCATCACGAACAAGCCGCCGGGCTCGATCACTGAACGCCCATTTATTATCCGAAACGGAGCAGCGACATCACGGCCAGACACACCAGGAAATTATTGATCGCATGGGCGAGGATGCCCGGCGCAAGGCTTCCGGTCTTCTCATAAATCCATGCCCACAACACACCGCTCCAGCAGACGCTGATCAGTCCCACGACTCCATAGCCGTGAGCGAGGCCGAAAATCGACGCGCTGATGAGCGCGGCCGGAAAAAACCGGAATTTGCGGCGCAGGATCGCGAACAGTAAGCCGCGGAACACGAGTTCTTCAAACAAAGGCGCCAGAATCACATACTCAAGCAGGCTCACCATCGTCAGCGAGCTGGAACCCCACACGAGATCCTCGTCAAACCACTCGGTCCAGTGACTCGAGAGCTGCCAGTGCTCCGTCACGCGATCCATGAACCATTCGCCCCAGAGCCCGCCGGCCACGACGGCAAGCACCGCCGTCATTAACCGACCTATCGCAGCCCAGGGAAGCCCGAGGCCGAATCCTTCCTGGAACGTCATGCCCGCAGGGCGGAACAGATGATAATAGGCCAGCACCAGGAGCGGCACGTTCGTGAGGGGAATGGCGAGGGCGCGAAGAGAGGCATTCTCCGGAGGAAGATAGAAGAGACACAGCGCCATGACAATGGCACCCATGGCGCCGCCGCGCAGCAATACGGCTGCACCCACACGGCCGGGCCAGGGCGGAGGAATTCCCGGGTCATGCAGCCTGATCGGGTTTGTTCCGGCCCGGCCGGCCCGCCAGATCATGACCAGACATACCGAGCCCGCCAGCATAAGGGCGACTTCCACGACGGTCAGTCTGCGCGAATACATGTACAGCTTGTCGGCGCGCCGATCGGCCTCCGTTTGGAGTATCGAGGCCAGTTCGCCGTGGCCCGCTCGCCGCGCTAATTGAATCATGAGCCGATCGTAAAACCATCCGACCGGCAGAACGTCCGCAAGGCGGTTCTGCAGCGCCTCGACGGTGTCGCGATCCGGAGGACGCTCTTCACCGTACGCCGCGCGTAGGATCTCGCCGTACTCCGGAAGTGGACCACCGAGCCGGTTCCATTCGTAGGCGGAGAGGAGCGCTTGTTGGACCTGGCCGGATTCGGCCTGAAGCACGGCCAGCTGCAAAGGCACCACCGGATCCTGCGAGCGCGCGGCTAGTTCCCGATACCAGGCAATCGATTGCGCCAGCTCGGACGCGCCGTCACCCGAGAGCCATTCCATCACACGCCGTTCCCATTCGGGCGCTCGCTTGAGCCCGTCCTGAGCGTCCATGGTCCGGCCGACCATCAAGCTGAGCGCCTGCTCCGGCGAGTCAAACCGTTCGAGCTTCAGTGAAGAGGCGGCCATGGCCAGCACTGCGGCGAATGACGCGATCAGGAACAAGGCCGAGAGCCAGCTTACGGCGGCGGAATAATGATGGCGGAAGGGTCCGGTTGGCGGGGGCGCCGCAGTCTCACGCCACCAGGAGCGGGGAACCGCAGAAGCAGGCGAAGCAGCGGCGACGGATTCGTCCATGACGGGTGCACTATAACACGCACATTTTCAAGCCAAAATCCCCATGAATGTAAGAACGCCTTAGATCCGACCGCGAACTGGCCGCGAGACGCATCAGTCCGCTATACTGCCCAGCCGGATAACGATCCATCTGTGAGCCAGGCCTCGAGCATCATGACGCTTGAAGAATTCATTCCCCCGCCTCGGCTGCTCCTCGGTCCCGGACCGAGTCTTGTGCACGCGCGTGTACTGCGTGCGCTTTCTTCGCCGCTGTTGGGGCACCTCGATCCCATCTTTCTGAACGTGATGAACGACATTCAGTGTTCATTGCGCGGCGTGTTCGAGACCAAGCATCCCTTTACGATTGCAATTTCCGGAACAGGGTCCGCCGGCATGGAAGCCTCGATGGTCAATCTCGTGGAGCCCGGCGACTCGGTCGTTATCGGCATCAACGGTGTGTTCGGCACAAGGCTGGCGTCAGTCGTAGAGCGATGCGGCGGCAAAGCGATTCGCGTGGAAGCTCCATGGGGAGAATGCATTCAGCCGGAAGCCGTTGAGCAAGCCATCGTCCGCTCGGGTCCGGTCAAAGCCGTCGCCGTCGTCCATGCGGAAACATCCACCGGCGTTCACCAGCCCCTCGAAGACATCGCCGCGCTCTGCCGGAGCCACGGGGCCCTGTTCGTTGTCGATGCCGTCACGTCGCTGGGCGGCCTTCCGGTCGGCGTCGACCGACTCGGCATCGACGTCTGCTACAGCGGTACTCAGAAATGCCTGAGCTGCCCGCCCGGATTGTCGCCGTTCACCATGAGCGAGCGGGCGCTTGCGGCGGTCAAGGGGCGCCGGACGCCCTGTCAAAGCTGGTACCTGGACATGGGATTGATCTCCGAGTACTGGGCCGAAGGCAGTCGGGCGTATCATCATACGGCGCCGATCTCGATGCTCTATGGATTGCGCGAAGCATTGCGCCTCGTCGAGGAGGAGGGGCTGACGGCCCGCTATAAACGGCATCAGATCAACAGCGATGCACTGCTGGCAGGGTTGGAAGAACTCGGCCTCACCGCGCTGCCGCCGGCTGCATACCGATTACCGATGCTCAATTGCGTCACAGTACCCGCACAAATCCCCGAAGCGGATATGCGCACCCGTTTGCTATCAAGATACGGAATTGAAATTGGCGGAGGGCTTGGCCCCCTCAAGGGCAAGGTCTGGCGGATCGGTCTCATGGGAGAATCGTCGACGGAGGCCAATGTGTTGACGCTGTTAAACGCGCTCGAGGCGCTCTTTCTCGAAGGCGGCTGGCTGAGTACGCCGGGAGCGGCGCTGCAGGCCGCGTCTCGAGTGTATGGCCAGGTGTCACGTTGACCGGAGGTGTGAGTGCATATGGACAATAAGCCTTTACTGTGGGTACTCGGCGGCGGAGCGTTTGCCTTTACGGCCGTCATCGCATATTGGATTTTTGCGATCACCCTGGCGAATCAGCTCAAGTCGGACCAGGTTTCGCCTCAGAAAACGGCGGAATACATCCATGCCATCCTCGAGGCCAACCGCAACAACTACACTGACAACGTCGTGGTCAAACTCAGCCGTGACGGCATCGAGGCCCACGAGCACTGGAGAGATGAACGTGGGGTGCCGCTGCCAGCTCAATTTTTGCTGGAATCAGGACGGCTTGTGGCCACGAAAGAACTCGGTTTCTCTTTCCGTCTGGCGAGCCTGACCCCGATCTACGCGTGGAACGGTGCGAACAGCGATCTCGAGCGCATTGGATTGGCCGCCGTGCAAAAGGACCCTTCCGAGCCCCATTACGGTATGGTGCGGCGGGGAGAAACTCGTCTCTTCCAGGCCGTCTTTGCCGATCGGGCCGTCTCCCAAGCGTGCGTCGATTGCCACAATCGGCATCCCAACAGTCCGCGCAGAGACTTCAAGCTTAACGATGTGATGGGCGGGATCATCATCACGTTTCCCATCGGAAGCTGAAGATCGTGGTCCTCGCAATACATCATGTCCGGCTCATCGACGGGACCGGACGCCTGATCGAACCGGCCACAGTGATCGTGCGCGATACAAAGATTTACGCAGCCGGTCCCAGTCGCACGATTGCCATTCCACGTGGTGCGACCCGCGTCAATGGACGAGGGCTCACGCTCTTGCCGGGTTTGATCGACTGTCACGTGCATTTGATCATGGGTGGTGAACCGGACGTGGTAAAGGCCGCTGAACAGGAGACACCCATCGAAACACTGCTGAAGGCGGGCCGTGCGGCCGGACAGACGCTGCAGGCAGGCGTCACCACCGTTCGGGATCTCGGCTCTCGTGATCATTCAATCTTTTCGCTGAAAAAAGCGATCGAGAAAGGGCTCACGCCAGGCCCGCGAATCATCGGCGCAGGCCTTGCGATTTGCATGATTGGAGGGCATCTCCGGCGATACATTGCCCGAGAAGTCGAAGGGGCCGAGCAAGTCCGCAAAGCCGTACGGGAACAGATCGACGCCGGCGCGGAAGTCATCAAAGTGATCGCTTCGGGCGGCGTCCTTACGCCGGGAACCTCACCTGATCAAGCGCAATTGACGCTGGAAGAGCTCCGGTCTGCCGTCGAAGAAGCTGCGAGGGCCGGACGCAAAGTCGCCGCTCACGCGCATGGCGCCTCCGGCATGAAAAACGCGATATCCGCGGGAGTCCATTCGATCGAGCATGCCACCTTGATGGACGACGAAGCCGCCGGATTGTTCGAGAAGCACGCCGTGTATATGGTTCCAACGTTGTCGGCGCTCGCCAAGACGGGGGCTTGTCGACGAGGCTGTGGCATTCCCGACGACGCGCTTGATAAGGCCAAGGCCATGACGAAGCGTCATCAGACCAGCTTCAGGCAAGCCCACCATCGGGGACTCTTAATCGCCATGGGGACCGATGCGGGGACGCCCTTCAATCATCATGGAGACAACGCGCAGGAGCTCGAACGGATGGTAGCGCTGGGCATGAGTCCCATGGAAGCGATTCTTGCGGCGACGGCGGCCGCCGCACGGTTGATCGGCCTCGAAACGCAGATCGGCACCATTGCGCCGGGGAAGGAGGCCGACCTTCTCCTCGTCGAAGGAAATCCGCTGCGTAAGATCGACGTCTTGGGTGACCGAAGGCGCCTTGTCGGCGTCATGCAGGCGGGACGATTTGTGGCCGGCGCGCTGGCACATACGTCGTGAAAATCATCTGCGAAGTGGACTTGCGTTCACGGCACGGACTGATTCTTACCGGCGCTCATAAAACAGTTCCAACGCGGAGGCAAATCCGTGCAGACGGCCTTTCTTGAACTGTTCGTCGAGCCGGGCGCGTAGCGAGCGGATCCCGGGTTCATCGTTTCGACCGACGACGCCCTGCGACACCATCATCTGCGTCGCCACATCGACCAGGCGCTTCCTGCGGCCTTCCATCTCATCCGTCGCCAACTCCGGCATGATCTCCGCCGCACGTTGGCGCACAAGCGTCTCCTTGAATGAATCGTAGCCTTGGTCTTTCACCACCTGCTCCCGGATGAGCGCCAGCTCCGCCTTGATCCTCGGAACATCCTTCATCAGCACGGCAAAGAGCTCCTTGCGCCCTTCGTCAAAGAGCTTTTTCTCCATTTCCTCGAGCAATGCGCCGGCGTCGACGATGTCGGGGGCGAACTCGTCGCCCCAGTTGAGCCGGTCGTAATTGCGGCGCGCCTCCGCGTCACCGATGACTTCGTAGGCGGCATTGATCTCGCGGATCTTGTCCTCAGCGTCTTTGCTGTTCGGATTGCGATCGGGGTGATGTTCGAAGACGAGCTTGCGGTAGGCCTTCTTGATGACGTCGTCCGACGCCTCACGAGAGACGCCCAGGATCCGATAAAAATCCACGCGCGGCATGCCCGCGACTATAGCACGGGCTTTGCGGGGCTTCACCTTGACTCGCGTCCGGAACCTCCGTAGCCTTGCGCGCCATGCGTGATGTCCCTACTGAACTTCCCTCGATCTTTCCCGACCGCTCCTGGTTTCACGGCGTTACTTCTTATCAATGGCTGGTGTTGTTCGTGGCCTGGCTTGGTTGGGTCTTCGACGCAATGGACGCGACGATTTATGCCGTGGTGCTGCATCCCGCGCTGCACGAACTGCTGCAAACATCCGGCGGCCCTGCGGCGGGGGAACGCATCGGGTGGTACGGCGGCATCATTTTTTCGATTTTTCTGATCGGCTGGGCCATCGGGGGCATCGCCTTCGGCATCGCCGCCGACCGCTTCGGCCGAACGAAGGTCCTGATGGCGACAATTATGATTTATGCGGTCTTCACCGGCGCCGCTGCGCTGGCGCAGGATTGGTGGCATCTCGCGATTTACCGTTTTCTCACGGCGCTGGGTATCGGCGGAGAATGGGCGGCCGGGGCCGCGATGGTGGCGGAAACCTGGCCGGAGGATAAACGCGCGAAAGCAGCCGGTGTTCTACAGAGCGCCTGGGCGGTCGGATTCTTTTTGGCGGCCGGCTGCAATCTTGCCTTCACAGAAACCTATGGGTGGCGGGGACTTTTCGTGATCGGTGTTCTGCCGGCATTCGTGGCCTTGCTCATCCGGTGGTGGGTCAAAGAGCCGGACCGTTGGACACATGCCCATGCGAATCGAATCATCCCTCTCTCGGCGATCTTTGAAGGAGACCTGAAACGCGCGACGCTGGTTGGCTCAGCACTGGCTTTTGTTGCGGTCTTTGGCCTCTGGGGTTCGACGAACTGGGCGCCGACGCTCGTGCGTGAGCTGCCGGAATTTGAGGGAGCCGATGCCGCCACGCTCACCAAGGCCGTCAGCTACGCGATCATGGCGCTCAATGCCGGGGCGATCTTCGGCTATCTCGGGTTCGGTCCCATGGCGGATCGCTTCGGACGGCGACCGGTGTTTGCCTTTATGTGCGTGGGCAGTTTCCTCATGCTGCCAGCTGCCTACCTGCTTCCGTCGCACTACGCCGGCGTCTTGATGCTTCTCCCGATCCTGGGATTCTTCAACAACGGCATTTTCAGCGGTTTCCCGATTTATCTACCCGAACTCTATCCGACCAGGCTGCGTGCCACCGGCGCAGGGTTTTGCTTCAACGCCGGTAGAATCCTGGCCTCGATCTCCCCATTTCTAACCGGTTGGCTCGTCACGACACTCGGCACCTTCGGCCGTGCTGCCAGCATGGTGGCACTCATCTATCTGGTCGGCCTGGGTGTCCTCTGGTTTGCACCGGAAACCAAAGGCCGACCGCTGAAAGACTAAGCGCGTCATTGCAAGCCTTGACTTTACTTCCGGTGGCCTTATCTCCCCGTATATGGACAACACGCCACGTGCGCTTTCTCATGATGAACGTCTTGCAGCCGAGGCGGCCTTTGCCGGCCGTCCATTCAATCCCCGTTGGTCTGCACGAGCGAGGGTCGTCTACGACGGGATCGTGAAATCCTTGCCCGCGCCGCTGCGCTCCGAAGAGAAAGTGGAACCACTTTCTGCAGAGGAGAAGACACCGACACCCACACTCGAGACATCGCAGGCTCCGCAGAACTCCGGACAGGAAGTTGAACCTTCATTGCCGGTTCAAATTCCTTTGCAGGAAGCACTGGACGCCGGATCGTTGATCGACGTTACGCCAACCGCGAAACAAGTGGGCTTGTCGTTTTCCGTGACGGTCACGAAGCCGCTGTGGGAGACGGGCATAGCTGCGGGACAGACGAACGAGCAAGAGCAGTCAGCCCGATTACGTGACGTACTCATGGCCTTTAGGCTCCGGCTTGCGGCGCACCCGACTATGGCGCCGTTGATCGATTTTCCGGCGCTCCTGGCCTTTCCCCATGGAGGCGTCCCGCAGCCAGTCCCCCTGTTCGCGCTGGTGCAACCCGACGGACACAACCAGGCAATGGTGACGCTACTGCTGCCCACAGAGGTTGCCACGACCATCATCCCGATGAACTGAGAGAGCATGAGGGAGCACCGCTCCGCCGCCGCCCTCCCCCTTGCAACGAAGCATCGCGAGTTGTAGGGTGATGCCGAGAACTTTCGAGGGGGGATGCGAGATGGAGCCTGCTATAGCACGTCGTCCCGGCTTTCTGCTTCCCTTGCTCGGATCTGTACTTCTCAACCTCTCCTGTTCTCAAGTGGTGTATCAGCCGTCGCCCGTCGTGCCGACGAATTCCCCTCTGCCCTATTCCGCCACGGCCAGACTCGTCGAAATCGAAGCCTACTCGGTCGAGCCCGGCGCCACGATGGTCGCCGATCCTCGCATCGAAAATAAGGTCACGGGCGTCCGTCTACCGCTCAGCAAGGCGAAAAAGGAATGGGAACGGTCGATTACCGAGTATCTCGCTGCGCGAAAAACGTTTATCTACCTGTCGACGGACAGCCAAACGGATCTCGATCTGTCGATGCGGCTTCACATCTATGTGGACCCGAGCGTCGACTCGCAGTTCAATCGCGTCTATGTGGCTCGCATCGATGCCACGTTGGCCGAATCCCCGACGAAGCGCCCGCTCTCGAAATATCTGGGGTTCGGAAAGTCCGCGGGCGACGACGACGACCAGGGTCCGATCAATCTTGCCGTCCAGGCGGCGCTGAACGATCTGTTCGGAAAAATCGAGAATGACCCGCGGCTAAGGAAATACCGCCTCTAACCGTATTGTTTCACGAGGGCACGGGCACGTTCCCGCTCTTGTGCTGCAGCGCTGATCCTGCCATCCAACCGCTCGTCCAACAGTTGATCCAAGATTGTTTTGAACTGCGGGCCGGGCCGCAAGCCCAGCTGCTTGAGATTGTTGCCATTGACCGTCGTCGTGATGTGCCGATCGCGCGTAACAAACCGGTTCAAGCGGCGGCTACATCGCGTACTGCCGGCCCTGCGCCCGGAGACGAGGACTTTGGCGAGGACCAGCACGAGCGCTTCATTCGGTAGAGGGGATAGCAGGCGGTAAATGGCCGAAGGTTGCATCGAGGCACGGCTCGAAAGGCGCGCGGCCGCGCAGGTTGTTCGTTCACCCGCGGATTCCATTGTGCGGGCCTGCGCAGCGGAGAGCTGCAATCGCTGAATCGAGCCGCCAATCGTCGCAGGTGCTGCGTATGCCAGCAGCGCCATGACCCTGATCATTGCGCGGTCAATCGGAAGCTGCGGACAGCGCCGTTCCCACCATCGAATGGCTTTCGGCAAAACGGCCATTAGTCGTTCAGAACGTTTTCCAAGCGCCAACCCTGGATGAACAAAGCGCAGCAACCGCCATCGGCGGAGCCGGCGGACCGCCTCCTCCGGCCGCTCTTCCCTCATCAACGCGAAGATTTCGTTGGCTAACCGCGGCCCTGACAGGCGGGCCACGAGGTTCGTCCGCGCCGCCTCGGTAAGCAGGCGAGCCGTCTTGGCTTCGAGACGAAATCCAAACCGTTCGGCGAAGCGAATCGCCCGAAAGATCCTCGTCGGATCGTCGACGAAACTTCGGTGGTGCAACACACGAACGCGCTTTCCTCTCAGGTCACGACGTCCGCCGTAAGGATCGTGGAGCAAACCCCACCGGGCATTGTTGAGCTCGATCGCCATGGCATTGACGGTGAAATCCCGGCGGAACAGATCTTCTTCGAGTGCCGCCGTGACCACATCGGGAAGCGCCGCTGGATCGGCATAGCTTTCGCGTCTCGTACTCGCGATGTCGACCTTGAGGCCGCGTGGGAACACCAATCGGGCGGTGGCAAAGCGTTCGAACAAAGCCAAGCCGGCGCCAAAACGCTTCGCCGCCAGACGGGCGAATGAGGGCCCGTCGCCTTCAACGGTCAAATCCAAGTCCCAAATGTTCCGTTTCAGCAGCAGATCCCTCACGACACCGCCAACCAGATACAATCGAATTCCCTCCGCATCAGCCAATCGCCCGACCCGGCGCAACAACTCGGCGAGCCTTTTCGGCAGTCGCCGCAGCAGTTGTCTCGCTGATACGTGGGTCGCCACGGCACGCATTGTAGCCCTTCCGGTCAGGTGTCGACACGGCTTAATGCTGCGCGAGAGACGCGCACCGTCGCTACGCCCGTTCTCTTGCCATCACACTTCCTCACATGCGCAGAGACGGTCATATTTGGACAGGTTTCTGCCGTTTTTTTTCCAGGAAACCTAGGACGGCGCCATGTCGCGGGGACATGGGCGTGCAACCTACTGAATTCTCTGGCTGAGACCCGGGCGGTATCCGGCACATGCCTTGCTGAACGGTCAGGGAAGAGTCATGTCGCCTAAGGAGGTTTCCCATGAAGAACAGACTGCAAGCCAGCATGATCGCGATCGTCGCAATGATCGCTGCGGCGGCCCTTGCCGCAGCACCAGCGACGGCGAAGGATTCGAAGAAAACACCAGCCTCTCACAAATCCGCCGCGGCAGCGGCCGCCTCGATGGGGCATGTGCCCGCGGTCCAGGAGGCTCCGAAGCGTGGGCAGCACGATGAAAAGCCGGGCCCGGCGTGGAGAACCGTCGGAGGCACGGTGAAGGAAATCAAGGACAATGCCTATACGGTCGAGGACTTTGAGGGCAATCAGGTGAAGCTCTATGTGGGCCAGGGGACGAAGTATATCAAGCAGAAGCAGATTGGAGACACCGTCCGCGCTGAGATTACGCGGGGCGGCTTCGCGAATTCGATCCAGTAACCCCCCTTGAATCCGCGCACCCGCCTCGGGCGTGGTGGTGTCCGCGAAGAGGCCGGCCGTGAAGGCCGGCCTCTTCGGTTTAGCGCGCCGTGTTGCGTCAGGAGCCGGTCCGCACAAACCGGATGTCCCCGTAATAGGCGACTGCACGCTCTTTCGTGTTATCGGTATCGGTCATGATCGCGACACCGTTGATCAGCGGGGGCTCCTCCCCGAAAGCCTGTCGGTAGTCCTCGAAGACGTTTCTTGATTCCTCAACCCACCCGCCCACCTTGGCCCCGCCGCTTTCCACGACGATCATCTTCGCAAAATCGGTGTACGCATTGTCGACGATCGTTCCGACGGCGCTCTTCGTGTCCCAAATGTAGTTCAACGCGGCGATTGGAATGTCGCCGAAAAGGACCTTTCCGGCTTGATATTTGAGCTTCTTCCCGAAACTGACCTTGTTCGGATCGTATTCGAACGTGATGTACAGCCTGGCCGGATAGTCGTCGCCGCTTTTGCGCGTGACATCGCTGCGGCTCAAGACATTCTCGATCTTCCACCGCCACCGGACAACGGGGAAGGTCGAAGGATCGATTTTGACTTTTTTAATCAGCCCCGAAGCGGAGGCGTTGCTCGTGGCCTTCACGACAACGGTATCGGCATCCAGAACGAGCTCATAGGCGGTCGGCGCCAGCACTTTTTTGAAGGCCAACGGTTTCCATCCGTCAGTGTGAGCCAAGCCGGGGCGACCCGCCGAAAACCGCCCCACCTCGAGGACCGTGGGAGCCTCGTCCGTTGCACCGGCAGAGATACAGAGGAGTCCCCACACAAGCACTGCCATCCACCACCACACACCGGCCTCTGCTCTCATCCGCGCATCCAGGCGAAGAGCCGGGTCAGCTTCTTTCTGGTGCCGGGGCTGAAGTGCGCTTTCCGCCAGAGGTTGACGACCTTCTTATTCACCTCGGCCTGCGTGGGATAGGGATGGATCGTCCCGGAGATGGTCTTGATCCCGGCGCCGGCCTTCATCAAGACTGAAAACTCGTTGATGAGATCGCCGGCATGAGCGGCAACCACGGTCGCCCCCAGCAGCTTGTCAGTGCCCTTGCGGACATGAATTCGGGCGAAGCCTTGCTCTTGTCCGTCCAGGATTGCGCGGTCGACCTCGTCGAGATTGAACGTGTACGTTTCGACCTCCAGGCCTTTGGCCCTGGCCTCTTCCTCATAGAGGCCGACATGAGCGATCTCGGGATCCGTGTAGGTGCACCATGGGATGAGGAGCGAGTCCGCGGTCGCATAGCCTAAGCCGAAAGGATGAGGAAACAACGCATTCTGCACGACCACCTGCGCCATGGCGTCGGCCGCATGCGTGAACTTGTAGCGCGAGCACACGTCCCCTGCGGCGAAGATCTTGGGATTCGTGGTCTGCAGCCGCCTGTTGACGCTCAGTCCGCGCGCATCGAACGCGACGCCCGCGCGTTCGAGCCCCAAACCTTCGACATTCGGGGATCGGCCGACGCCGACCAGTATTTCGTCGACCATCACGTCGTACTGGTGGTCGTGTGAGCGGCCCGTCATCCGTTTCCCTTCCGCCGTTTTGACGATGTGAAGTTCTCGGCTGCAGCAGCACACCGTCACTCCCTCCCTCGCCATCTGTCGCTCGACAACGGCTGCAGCGTCCCGATCTTCATTGGGCAGAATGCCGTGCATGGCTTCGATCAAGTGCACTTGGCTCCCGAAGCGCGCAAATGCCTGCGCCAATTCGCAGCCGATCGGACCGGCGCCGATGACGCCGATTCTGCGGGGGAGTTCCCTCAGCGAAAATACGGACTCGTTGGTCAGATAGCCGGCCTCCTTGAGGCCGGGGATGGAAGGTGCGGACGCGCGTGCTCCCGTGCAAACGGCGGCCCTGGCAAATGTGAGCGAACGATTGCCGGCCCGGCCCTCGACTTCAATCGTATCTCCTCCGCTAAAGTGCCCATGGCCGATGAAGACATCCACGCCCAAGTTGGCATACCGGTGTGCGGAATCGTTGTTGCTGATCCTGGCTCGCAACTTTCGCATGCGAGCCATCACCGCGCCAAAATCGTAGGTGACGCCTTGAGGAATGCCGAGCCCGAAGTCCTCCGCCCGCCGGAGGTCCGCCCAGGCACGGGCCGCGCCAATGACGGCCTTCGACGGCACGCAGCCGACGTTTAAGCAATCCCCACCCATCAGATGCTTTTCGATCAACGCCACCTTGGCGCCGAGACCGGCGCCGATGACAGCGGTGACCAAGCCGGCGGTCCCCGCGCCGAGGACGACGATGTTGTACCGACCGGCCGGCTGCGGATTCACCCAGGCCGAGGGATGAACGTTCTCGGTCAATGCGCGGTCGTACTCATCGTCCGGCAAGAGTCCGTAGGCGTCAAACATGAACGCTCCTTCACATCACGAAGCCAATCGTGACGCTAACACCGACGATGTCCTTGAGCGAATGAGGGGTGTAGATGGCCTCCCGTGCATGGCCGCGTCATATCATGGTGACTCCAACCATGAGTGTCAACGGCGCTCGGGATAGAGCATTCAACGGAAGGAGTCGGCGGGAGAATTCATGGAACGAAAAACACTCGTTACTGCAGGGTGCGGGTATGGAGATCTCGGTCCATGTCGATGCGGCCGAATGCCCGTTCTACGGGATCTATTTTGCCGTCCTGATTGCGATCGAGCTCCTGGAAGTGATCGTGGGTGAGATCAAGTGATTGCGGATGCGGCACGCCGATGGAATCCGCGGGAGGACGTGGATCATACCGCTGGGAATCTTCAAGGATCCCATAATGCATCAAGTCGGTCCTCGGCTGGACAATGGCTTTCGGCACACTTTTCTTTGACGCCTTCACCGGCCTGTGGTTCTTTCGTTTCACAGCAGTGGCCTCAGCCGCCGGATATTTAGAGGGCCGTGCCACGGATGCAGTTTTGACCCGCGGCGGCGTAGACTGAACATTCTTGGTCGAGGGAAAGACGGCCGGGTCCTTTCCGGCGTTGCGCGCGGCCAATCCTTCACCGGACGCGGCGAAAGTAACGATCAGAACATAGGCCAGCCATATGATTGCCGATGAACGCTTCATAGAGGTGCCGTGCCCTGCACTTCCTTCAAGTGTAGCAGGTCGGGATGCATAGACAAGACAAGGCCTTACGAGACTTGTCAGCAAACACCGTCCTGGCCTACCCTGTAGAGGGAGGACCGAAGATGGATGAACCGAGCCGATTGACGAGAACAAAGGAACAGTGGGCCAAAGCCCGGCGGGGCGGCGAAGAGCGAGAGGTCTTTTATGAAGGCGATGAACGTCTCCCGCCGGGACAGCATGTCGTCGAAACCTTTCCGATACTCGACCTCGGCCATAAACCGGACATCGCGCTGCCCGACTGGGCGCTTGCCGTCGGCGGCTTTGTGGCCAATCCTCTGACCTGGACCTGGGCGCAGTTTTTAGCGCAGCCATCGTTCAGGCACATATCCGACTTTCACTGCGTGACGTCCTGGAGCCGCTTCGACAACGAATGGGAGGGAGTCAGCTTTCGACACATTATCTCCGTCGTAAAACCGCTGTCGCTCGCCAAATTTGTGCTCTTCAAATCGTATGACGACTACACGACGAATCTGCCGCTGGACGCTTGCGACGACGACGACGTCCTCCTCGCCTGGAAGTGGAACGGCCAACCCCTCACGAAGGAGCATGGCGGGCCAGTCCGTGTCATCGTCCCGAAACGTTATGCCTGGAAGGGGGCAAAATGGATCAAGGACATCACGTTTTCAGACAAGGATGAGAAGGGGTTTTGGGAGGTACGCGGCTACTCGAACACCGCCCTGCCTTGGAACAACGACCGGTATGCTTGACCGTAATCGTCAAACGCCTTTCGACGGCGCTCTTGCAGGAGCTTCGCTATTTCCTTGTCCACCCGCCAGGCCCCTCGACGAAGTGCCCCGGTTTCGTGTTTTGAATGGCCTTCTCTCCAGCAAGAGCTTCCACCGTCGGTAGCGGCGTCTTGTTCCTCGCGGCGATATCCTGATACGCCTGTCTGCGCTTTTCGTTGACGTCCGCTGCCAGTGCTTGCGCCTCTCCGGAGGCGGGACTCACCACCCCGAGGTAACCGTTCGGCTTTTCCCCGATCAGACCCTTGGTTTTCGCCTCTTCAAGCGAAAGACCGAAGGCGGTTCCGATCGCCGCCGACCAAAGGATGGCCGGTCCGAGCAGGCAGATCGCCGTTCTGTTTCCCATGGCTCCTTTCGGCTGCCGCCTCAAAACAACCCGCTGTTGTGCGACAGGACTTGATCGAGCTCTTTATCGACCTTGACGCGGATTTCGTGATCGATTTTCACATTTAGATTAATGGTAATTGGCTTGTCAGGAGCCGCCACTTCCACCCTCGGGGTGCAACCCGCGAATGCCAAGCAACACGCGCTCATGACTGCAAGTTTCGTCAGGTGTATCGCCGACCGCATCGTTCTCCCATCAGTTCGTTCATACCAGTCACGGGGTCGAAAATCTCCGCCGGACGGAGTCCTCGAGATCATCGACGAGCCGAAGACTTTTTAACAAGGCGGGAACGTTTTCCTGCACCGTGAGATTGAATTGGATCGGCGGACTTTTTTTCTGATCGGGATTCTTCCCTTCCAGCCGCGCCTGCAATTGCAGCATGCCGCCTTCAGCATACTGCGCCCCTACTTGTAGCACATTATAGTGAAAGTTGCTGAGGGCCTGGAGCACCATCTGCATGTTGGCATTGGCCTGCGTGACCGCCTGTGCGGCTTCAGGAGAAGCCGCATACTGGATGATACCGCCGGGAGGACGTGCTTCGAAGCTCCCGTCCTTCACGACGAGTCCCTGAGACGTCACCTCGACCGGTATCGTCCCGTCCAACAAGCCGGTTCCCTGCAGCCCCTTTTGCTGCTCAAGACTCAAAATCTTGTGCAGATCAAGTTCTCGGACGAGTACCGTGAGTCCATACGGCGGATAGCCCAAGTCGGCACGAACCCCTTGGCTCGTCGCAGTTCCGCCCAACAACCCGCAGCGGATATTCCGCACTTCGACCAAGGGCAGCTTCTCGTGGAAATCCCACTGCCCGTCGACGGTCATCCGAAGGTCGGTCACGTCGACGCCGGTCTGAATAGAAGCGATCGCAACCTCGGCGGGACGCGACACGGCGACCCGTTCGAGCCCCTCAATGGCCAGCCTGAGCTTGGTGCTGATCCCCGTCAAAACAACATCTTTGTACTGCGCTCCAAGACGTTCGACGACAAACTCGGCCGACCCCCCCTGGACGTGGAGTTGCTGTTGCGCATTCATGATCCATCGCCCTTCGAACGTTCCGGCCACGCTGCCGTCGGTCACATCCAGTGCGTAAGACCAGGGAGACCAGAGCTGTCCCAGGCGGAAGGCGGCGCGCTTGAAGTTGACCGGTTCAAGCGCCCCATGGGCGGAGCCGCGTCCGGTCGACCATTCATGTTCCAATTGCGCAGCCACCTTGATGGCATGCTCGCGATTGCGGCTCTCGATATCCGCTTTCAGGGTCTGATGATCTGTGTCCAGATGGACAGACAGATCGAACGGCGCGCTTTTGCCCGCCGCATGCTCCACCTCAACGTTTTCGGCGATCGCGCTCATCTTTGCGTGATAGGCCTTGGCCGAGCCTTCGATGCGTTCGAGTTTGAGCGCGATCCGCTGCATCCCGATCTGAGAGGCGCCGACATGGAGGCGCGGCGACCGCCATGCCCAACTGGCCGCACCGGAAGACCATCGTCGGGCCGAGAGATCAACGTCAAGACGAAGCGCCTCCTCGAGGTGGAGGACGCCGCCGCTCGTGCGCACCGGCCCATGATTGAATTCTACAAACGAAACGGTCGAGGACGGGTCCAATACGCCTCGAAGCATAGTACCGGTCCACTTGACCGTTCCTTGCAGCTCGGTCATGACCTGCTTGACATTGAACCGATGAAGCCATGCCGGAGGCAGATTTGCTTTGACGCGCGTGCGCGCTTCGGCGTGTTCGAGGGCCAGCCCGCGGCCGACCATCTGCGTGGCGACGAATTCCCCGTAGACCGGACCGTTTTGCGACCCGTACGAGATCCGGATGGGCCCAGAAGCGGTGAACCGAGGCGGTGACTCGTTCCAAAATAATTCCCCGTTGCTGTCTTGTTCGTTGTCGAAACGCACGGCCTGAGATCCGTATTGAAACACCATGCCGAGCGGTTCGATCGCCTTGAATGCAGTACCGCTGACGGTCGCGGTGGCAGAGGCCCCGGCTGTCAGCGTCCAATGAACGACTCGGGCGTTCCCTGAAAGCGTTCCGGTGGTTTTGACTGCAAGATCGTTTCCATAGCCTTTGAGTTCTGGAAGCAGCGCCGAAATTTGCACGGTCGCATGAAGTTCCGTGGCGGGGTCCTTCAACAGTAAGGAGACGGGCACGCCTGACGCCGCGGTGCCGGCCCAATGCACCGTGACATTGCCGTCAACCCGCTGCCACGCCTCTCCGACCGGAATGACCAGCGCCAGGAAAGGCGCCAATTCCCGGACATTGACTTCGAGGACCCCCTCGATATGCACCTGAGATCCCTTGGGAACGGCCTGAGAGCGCCACAGCACAAACGGCGCGGCATTCGGTTGAGCCGCCCGCAGCTGCACCGACATATCGGCCGGTGATTGGCCGGTCACGCGCAACTCATACGGAATCGTGTCCACGCCCTGCAGCAGCAACTCGGCCGCCAGCGCTTCCCGTTCGTGCTTGATGGTGCCGCTCATGACAACCGTGCGAAGCGGCCCCGTAGCCTGTTCCCGGAAGAGCTTGACTTCTTCCAGCCTGACTTCATCCCACGGGAAAAAGGGCAACCGTTGCACCACGTCGCTGGCCGTCAACGCATTGAGCAAAGACTCCGGCGCATCCTGAACAGGCTTTGCACGATGCTCGTCCTGATTTCCAGCCGATGACGTCAGGATTTCAATGGACAGTCGCTGCAATGTCAGGAGGTCGACACGACCGGAGACCAGTCCAAGCAGCGTGTAGTCGGCTTGCGCGTTGCCCATGGAGAGCGTGACGGTTTCGCCCGTCAATCGTCTTGCCAGCGCGATGCGATGCACGGTCAGCGACCGCAAGCCGGGTCGGCCGACCGTGACCTCAACTTGTTCATAGCCCTGGTGCTCAAGCCACCATTCGAGCAACCCTGATGCGATTGATGGAAGAGCGAACCATCCGCCGACCAGGATCAGCAACAGGATGATAAGTAATCGCATGGAGCGGAACGCTTCGTTCATGACCTACGATCCGGCGGTCCAATGGATGACCGCCGTTGAGGGAGAATCCCCCGCATTGGATTCACCATTGTTTCTGGTTAAGATGCCTCGCGATGAACGGACGGACGCAGGTCATCGAGCGGATCGACTACTGGCCGATGGACATTCCACTGACGGATCCGTTTGTCGTGGCAACCGGCTCTCGAACGGTCGCCGAAACTCTGTTCATTAGGCTGACGTTGTCCGACGGCACGCAAGGGTACGGCGAGGCTGCGCCGTTCCCTGAAGTTGGCGGCGAAACGCGTGCCGCAAGCCTCGCCGCGGTCGAACAGCTCGGCCGCACCATGCTGGGCCATCCAGCCGATCAATTCAAGAACATTGCACGGACGCTTGCCGAGCAGGCGCCCCGCCAACCCGCGGCGCGCTGTGCGTTGGAAACGGCCCTCCTTGATGCATACTGCCGCGCCAGGCACCTGCCCATGTGGGCCTTCTGGGGCGGCGAGGACGTCCGCGAGCATGAGACCGACATCACCATCCCTATTGAAACACCCGAAAAGACCGTAGCGCTAGCCCGAGGGTGGTACGCCAAAGGCTTCCGTCTTTTCAAGATGAAAATCGGCAATGACGTCGACGGCGACGTCCGGCGTTTGCAAGCTGTCCATCGGGAACTGTCGGGCGTAGCGTTCATTGGTGACGGCAATCAAGGATTTTCACGAGAGGAATGCCTCTCGTTCGTGAGCGGGGTGGCCGCTTTCGGGGGCCGGCTCGTTCTCCTGGAACAACCGCTCGTCAGGGAAGACCTCGAGGGACTTTGCGAGATACGCGGGAAAACGGGCATTCCCATCGCCGTCGACGAATCGGTCCGCTCGCTTTCGGATGTCCGGCAGGTGATCGCACAAGGCGCCGCCGACTATGTGAATGTCAAAATCATGAAAACCGGGGTGATCGAGGCGCACGAGATCGCCGCGTTGACCCTAGCTTCCGGTCTCAAGCTCATGATCGGGGGGATGGTGGAGACGAGGATTGCTATGGGCTGTTCATTCAGCTTGGTCCTGGGGATGAAAGGCTTCGAAGTCCTTGATCTGGACACGCCGTTGCTTCTCGACCATGATCCGGTCTCGGGCGGCTACAAGTACAACGGTCCACGACTGCTTCCTTGGGAGGAAGCGGGGCTCGGTATGACGGTCTATCCACAGGACGGCACCCGAACATTAAGGCGATAATAATCAGCGGCTAATGCCCGGACACGGCCTGACCGGAGCCGCGCCCATGGTCTACCACCCGTCGGCCCCCGCAGGGCGGAGTACCGCTGCTCGATTGGTAAAGGCTTTCTTCGCCTTCAATTTTTCCGCCTTGCATCGATCCCCATCCGCTCCACGCGCCGCAGGCGGAGCCGGCACCTCCTGCACCCGGACCGGCAACGCTTGAGGCGGTTCCGTCGGGTCCTTGAGACACATAACGTCCGCCGGATGGAGACTGGTCATTGGGCATGAGGAGCACCATGTAGCTCCAGCCGCGCGGGCCCTTTTCCACCTGTACGAACACAGTGTGGTATTTGAGCGACGGACCCGACTGGTAGCCGATCTCCCTCAGATCGGATGAGTACGTTCCAGTGCGTGCAAAGA
>JBKPSD010000046.1:0-24296 GCA_046734935.1 Nitrospirota bacterium | reverse complement strand
GATGAGAATCATGAAGACCACCGGCATCGTAAAGAGGTGGAAATGCGTGACCTCGGCCAATTCCCGGAAGGACATCGGCTCTCCGAACGTAGCATCCGAGCCTCGATAGTGATCCGCAATTCCCGACGGCGATAATCCGGTCATGCTGTGTGCCCAGAAGAAGGAAAACACAAAGCCGGCCAGCATTAACAGCAAGAACAGCGTGTACAGCAAACGAATATGGCGATCGGAGTCGCGGAGTCTGAATCGCTGGTTGAAATTGCGCATGCCGGGACGCTTGGTCCGCTCGTTTCAGTTGCTTCCGAAGAGCGAGCCAAAAAACCCTTTCTCGGCCTTGCGCGCCGTGACAGTATCGCTGCCGCGTCCTGCTGGCTTCAAATAAAACTCATCGACCAGTACCAGCACTCGTTTAATCCCTGCGCTCATCGAGCGGACGGACATCGTGGCTCCGCTGATATTGATGATGTCTTTGTTGATCCTCACGGGATCGAGCACGGTCTTGCCTTCGTACTGTGAGTTGAAGCGCTTCTGCCGGATCTCGCTGCCGCGGGATTCACGGAACACGAGGAGTTCAATGTCCGAGACGCTGCCTTGGCCGTCGACGCCGACCATGTATGTCATGGGTTTGTGCTTGCCGATGGTGTTCTGCACCATGGCATATCCGTCGACGCGCGTTCCGCTCTCACCAATGTATACTTCAAATTCCTCTTCTGGAAACTTCCAGCCGATGCGGTCTTCAATTTGGGTCTTTTTTTCAGCGTTCAATTTGATCAGGTCTTTTCGCACGCGTTCCGATTTTGGGAACATGGTCTTCACGCCCTCATCCTCGGTCATGAAGACCTCCGCCATCGTCATTTCCTGATCGGTCAAGAAGCGCTTCAATTCACTGTCCCAAATGCGCTCCGCCTCCGCAGGGAGGGCCGAGAGTGCGATCAGGCAGAGGGCGGAGAAGAGCAGGGATTTCTTCATGTCGTCTCGCAACCTTTCTCTTTCAAGCGGGTGTTAAGTTTTTGTGTCACTTCGTCGATTGATTCCTCGGAGGGGTCGACCGGCCACCATTTCAGAGCTTGTTGCGTGACGCCCCCACGGGCATGCCACCGTTGTCTGGTCTCGAGGACACTGACGGACGATACATCATTCAATTGCTTGACCTTCACGGACATACGGGCGCGTTCCCGATTGCCGAAGCCTTCTCGGCCGAAGATCCCGTACGTGCGTTCCTTCCCTTCCATTTCAATCCAGGACGTCTCAATCGTTCCGTTGTCTTTGTTTTGTGCGTTGATCGAATACCCTTTCAACGTCTCGAGCGCCGTATCCCACACCGTGTCATAGGAACAGACGAAGTATTGATCGTGACTTCCGCTCAACGACGCACAACCCGGCATGATGAGCACGAGGACGATCAGAAGGGGACGATTGAATTCAATCACATGCACTCCACAATGTGGGCCTGCAGCCTCCCACTCCTGTGGCAGGCTGCAGACATTCCCTCTAAAAATACGTCGCTGCTGAGATCACAAATGCGCTGTCGTGTATACGCTGCCCCGAGTTCGGGTTAAACGCCATCGGCAGATATTGGTAACTCACTTTAAAGACGGCATCTTCCACCGGCCGGTAGTTCAAGCCGAACGAAATTTGCTCCAACTTGCCTTGGTTTTCCCCATTGTTATCCATGTTGAGGTTCACCCGGTCATACCGAATGACGGCCGTGAAAGTCGATCCCTCGCCGAATCGCTTCGGCGACCAGTTGGCCAGGAATGCAGGCATGAAGTGATAGTTAGCTTGGATGTAGTACCCGTTCATGCGCTGTGGTGGACCGGCAGCCGGGTTAAAGGTGTTCACTCCGGCCAGGAAGGTTCCAGTGGGTACCCCGCCGCCGATCGTGTTGTTAGGAATCGCCCGCGAGTTACCGCGAGCATAGGACCAGGCAGCTTCGCCGATGAGCTCAAACGGACCTTTTTGCAGCGTCCAGTCGATTGCCGTGATGCTTAAGGGGTTGTAGCTGGATGGAGATGAATTGCCAAAATACCCCGATCCCGCGACTTCCACGCCCAGCATCGGACTGAAGGCCAGACGACCCGAGACCGCCTTACCGTTGTTAATGTCAAAACCGTCAGCAGTCGATTCACATTTCCGTTGGCGAGAGTCTTTCGTGCCGGTTTCTTCGTTGATCCGTGGCGAGCCGTCACTGTTATACCCGCAGGGGCCGGTTGTGAAATATAGTTCGTAGTCCAATTTACTCGTTCGGCCCGGATAAAAAGTCCCGTAAAAACCTGCACCGGTTTCTGACATCGTTGATGGGATGACGAACTGGCTGACGAGCGGACGATCGGTTAAGTCATTCAAGGGCGAGTCGTGCAGCAAGTTGAACTTACCAATCGGAATCAGCAGGATTCCTGCCCGAATGTTGAAGGGTTCATTCACCAGGTAGTCCATGTGAGCGAATTCCAGACTGATTTCGTTTTCACCGGCTCCTCGGATACCGTGCTCGATCTCCAGTTCTGATGCGAACTTCACATGCTCGGTGATGTCGGCGTAGATGAATGGCACGAATCGCTGTTGGTCGAATCCGTTGGTCGTCCCCTGTCCACCGCGTATACCGTTATAGTCTCCTGTTTCGATGACACCATTGCGGTGAGCTCGATATTGAATGTCCATATAGCCGCCGACGATGGCCTTCGGCGCAGCCACGAATGGCTTGGCATAGACCAAGCGGCCTGAACCGGTCGCGCCAAACGAGAGCGGAACCTTTTCTTCTCCTTTCCGCTCGACCCTGACGTCGGTCATCGGACCCGTGGCCGTGGGGTATTGGGGGCTTGGGGCGCCTTCTCGTTGCTCCATGCTCCGCTCGGCAGGGGTTTCACGCCGCTCGTGCTCCTGCATTCTCTTGTTGACTGCTTCATCAACCATCTTTTTGATTTCTTCGGGGGTCATGTCTGCGGCTAAGGCCGGCATCACCGGCAAGCTTGCGATCACGAGCGTCCCGAGGATTGACCGGATCCTCATTGAAATCCTCCATGAAAAAAAGTTGAGGGTCAGACTCGGGACTCGACGGTCTCTGGTCGTTGTCATTGATCCGACTATGACTGTCGCGAAAGTGTGATCGAAGCGCCTCCTTTCATGAGTGAACGGGGGACTGGACCGTGTTCCATCCTTCGATAGATGAGAACGGAATAACGACGATGCGCTTACACCGCTTGCACTTGAGCTCAAGGCATTGTCCGCGGACCTTCGCGATCAGTTGGCCGCATTCGCAGCGGGTTTCGGCGCCGACGGTCGTTTCGGATGATGGCACAGGCATTTGAAGAGATCCTGATATTGAGAACAATTATTAAAATCGTCGGCAGTATAGGTGACCGCATTTCCGCTGTCAAGAGGGGCTTAATGGTCCAAGAGCGCATACTTCCAAAGGACGATGCCGTATAATCATGCCATGATCATGAGGGCATTTTTGCGGTGGTCTTGCGCTGTCGCCTTTTTATTCTTGCCGGCGTGCGTCAGGGAGTTTCCTGCCGTGCCTGAAGAGGGCCTCGTTCAGTCGAATGTCGCTGTCGGGCGGGTGGTGGCGGTGTTGACCGGCGAGCGGAGCAGGATCTATGAACCGGCTGTCAGATCATTCGAGGTTCAAAACCGGCAGACACAAGAACGGTTCACGGTCGAAGTCGAGTCGAATGACGAGCGATTCATCGTACCTCTTGCCCCGGGGGACTATGAACTGATTCGGGTCCAGATCAACGAAGGGCCTTTTCTCTCGATGGCCCAACTCGGGTCGGTTTTTTCCGTCGGTCAGGATCCGGTCACCTATGTGGGAATCTGGCGGTTCGGCGTGGATTCTCCGAAATACGGCCGGATGGTGTCTGTATCAATGATCAATGACGAAGAGGACCGCACACAAGCGCTCGATACATTGGCAAGCAAGGATCCGTCATTGGATCTTCGCGCCGTCACGACGGTGCTGCCCAATCCCACCGAGCAGCAAGCCCGGCTTTACGAAGTCATGCCCTATCCTAGAGTCCCGCGCTATTTTCGCCGCCATTGGTGGTGAGCGCTTTCCGCATGAATCCCAAGGTCACAATCGCTCTGCTTTTCTGTTTATCCGCCGGAGCCCTGTCTTGTGTTAAAGCCGGATCTTCCGGGCATTCCCTGCTCACGCTGAAACGTACGCAGATGCACATGGGCACGCTCGTGTCCATCACTGCCGTCGGCCATACGCATGACGAGGCCAACGAAGCCATCACGGCGGGTTTTCAAGAGATCAAACGCCTCGAACAATTGCTCAGCACGTGGATCTCCTCGAGCGAGCTCTCGAAGGTCAATGCCGCTGCTGGCAAAAGCGCCGTGAAGGTGAGCCTGGAAACGATGGCGGTCGTGAGAAAATCGCTGCAGGTCGCCGAGATGACGGAAGGAGCCTTCAACATCGCGATCGGCCCCGCCATCGACGCATGGAATATTTCTGCAGAACCACGGATCCCGACATCTGAAGAATTGGCTGCACTGAAGCCACTGGTGAATTTACAGTACGTCCACGCCGACGTGTGGGAACGGACCATTTATCTTCAGAAGCCGGGCATGCGCATTGATGTCGGCGGCATCGGCAAAGGTTATGCGGCGGATCAGGCCGTGACGGTGATGAAAAAAGCGGGGGCGGTGGCGGGCGTCGTCGCCTTGTCCGGAGACATCAAAACCTTCGGACGGTTGCCGGACGGCGGAGCATTTCCGGTCGGCATCCGGCATCCCAGGAAGGAAGGAGAAATTTTAGCCCGGATCGATCTGCAAGACGAGGCGATCTCGACCGCCGGAGATTACGAGCGGTTCTTCGACAAGGACGGCATCCGATACCATCACATTCTTGATCCCCAAACGCTTCAACCCGCTCGCGGCTGTCAAAGCGTGAGTGTGATCGCCAAGGAAGGGGTCTGGGCAGATGGTCTTGATACTGGCATCTTTGTGTTGGGCGCGGAACGAGGCATGGAGTTGATCGAGCAGTTGAAAGATGTTGAAGCCATCATCGTCGACGCGCAGGACCGCGTTCTCATCTCATCAGGACTGCGGAACCGAGTGACCGTATTGAGTGGACTGGGCCAATGACCATGCACTCGTGATCACCGGCGCCCGCGTCGTCGCTGAAGTAGTTCTAGGGTGCGAGCTTGTAACTCATCGGGATTTTCACCATCATCTGGGACTTACCCAACGAATGCGGGAAGCTAAATGGAGCGGCGAGATTCAGTAGCTCGACGGCCGCCCGGTCGAGACTTTGATGGCCTGAACTCCGGAAGACTTCGACAGCCTCGACGTTCCCGTCGCTTTTGACGATCGCCTTCAACACCACCTTGCCCTCGATCCGATCGAGCCTTGCCTCGGCCGGATACCTTTTAAGTTCCTCCATGCGCCGAAGAATGGTCTCGGACAGCCATGTGTAATCGGCGCGTGCGATGGGTGTGGCGACCGAAGCCAATGTGGATGTTTCGACCGGTGAGCCGGCTTCCTTCGATGACACTAGCTCGCTGTAGGCGGAGCCAACATCATAGTCGGCGGACGCTTCTGACTGTTGAAGGGGCGATGGCGAGGTGGAGGGTGCCGGCGGCTGAGGCGGGGTCGGGTCGCCGGCTAAAGGAGACCGCGATTGCATTTCGTTTCTCTCAAGCGCCGGGTCGTTCGTGATCGAGGCCGCCGATGAGTCTGTCGTAGGGCTCCTGATGCCCGGCGCCGGGTTCGAGTCCCGCACAGGCGGCGTTTGCCGCAACGATGTGCGCAGCGGCGCATGGACTGGCGTCGATGGTAAATCGGATGACCGCGGTAAATCTGAAGGCGCGGCGACCATGGCGACGCGCCAAGTGAAGGCAGGCGGCTGAGGAGCGAGCGTCATGCGCTGGGTAAGGATCAATGCCACGAAGGCAAGCGCGCCGTGAAGACCCAGCGATGCCAGCCATCCTAACGAGCGGGCGTCTGTCCGTCCATGCGCTGATGTCATAGGCGAACCACTTCGAGGCTGACATGCTCAAAGCCGAGCCCTCTCACATCATCGACCAGCGAAACAAACTTTTCCAGCAAGGTGGTCTTGTCCGCACGGACGACGACCGCTGACTCACGGGGATGCACCCGGAGGCTCTCTTTTAGCCCGTCCGAGCTTACCGGCCGATCATTCACGAACAGATGCCCCTCGGCGTTAAGCGTGATCACGATGGGCACGTCTTTACGGTCGCCGGCTTCCTTGGCTTTGGCCAGGTTCACCGGAATTTGGCCAGTGCTGATGAACGTCGCGGTCGTCAGTACAATAACCAGCAGCACCAGCATGACGTCGACGAGAGGAATCACGTTGATTTGATCAAGCTCGCGATCCATGTATCACCTTGTACTGTGCCACGAGCTCGCTCACTCTTCGCCGCAGGATGTTGTTGAGGACTACACACGGAATGGCGACTAGCAATCCCATAGCCGTCGCCTTCAGCGCGAGGCTTAAGCCGATCATGATCGTGTTCACGGCCATCGTGCCGGACGTTCCCATGGTGTGAAACGTGAGCATGATGCCGAGAACTGTCCCGAGCAGGCCGATATACGGGGCATTGGCCGCCACCGTGCCGATGACGACGAGCCGCTTTGTGAGCGCGATTTCGAGGGTTTGCTGAGAGGTAAATTGCGCCAGATCAATGCGACGATAGTAGAGCCAGCGTTCCACGGCAATGGCGACCGACCAGACGCTCAACGCCAAGAGCAGACCGATGATGCCGTAGTCGACTGCATTGTTCAGCGCCTCCATTACATACTCCTTTACAGGGCCGTGTGTGCAAATGGCGGGTGAAGGTGGCTACCTGGGCGGTGACTGTGCCAGAAGGGGAAAATCGCTGTCAACGTGCGGTTCTACGTTCTAGCTTGCATCCGCCTGTCGAAACAGCACCGTATGGGAGGCCAGAACACGGAGTTCGACCGGCGTGCCTTCCTGATACACGCTGGTGGAACCCTGGCTGCTATGGACGATTTGTCCGGAGGGAAGACTCACCGCGTACAAGTTTTCCGATCCTCTGAACTGACGAGAAATCACGTGCGAGGTGGCCGCTTTTGTCGGCACGAGGTGAATGTCGTCCGGTCTGATCATCACGACGACCGCAGTACCTTCGTCACACTCGAGCGTATTGGGAAAGTCGCCCAATTCCGTGTGCACCATCCCGTTCGAGACGGTGCCGGGGATAAAGTCGGCCTGACCCACAAAATCGGCTACGAATGGAGTTTCAGGCATGTGATAAATGCTCTCCGGTGTGTCGAATTGTTCGAGGCGGCCTTGGTTGAGCACGGCGATGCGATCAGCCATGGCAAAGGCTTCGTCGTGGTCGTGCGTGACGAGGATCGTTGTGGTTTTCGTGCGGCGTAACAAATCGTGCAACTCCTGGCGCATGCGTCCTGCCATATCGGGATCCAAGTTACTGAAGGGTTCGTCCAGGAGCAGCAACACCGGTCGCTGAACCAAGGCCCTTGCGAGCGCCACACGTTGCTGCTGGCCGCCCGACAATTCATGCGGGTACCGGCGCTCAAACCCTTCCAGTCCGACCAGCCGGAGCATGTCTTGGACGCGGGCTTTGCGTTCGTTCCGGCTCAGCCGGCGCAGGCCGAATGCAATGTTCTCATGGACGCGCAGATGAGGGAACAGCGCATATTCTTGAAACACCATGCCGACGTGTCGATCTTCGGTTGCTACCATGTGATCGACCGACGACACTAGATGGCCGGACAGGAAGATCTGTCCCGACTGAACCGGCTCAAATCCGGCGATAGCCCGGAGGATGGTGGTCTTCCCGCAGCCCGAAGGACCCAACAGGCAGAGAATCTCTCCTTCATGGGCGACGAAGGCGATGTCGCGCACGGCCGGACGTCCCAGGTCATAGGCGCAGGAGACAGCCCGCAACTCCAGGACGGAGGATGCCGGACGATAGAGATCAGGTTGCAGGTTCGATTCTCGCATGAGCGGTTGCCGGGGCGTCACGCCGCCCGCCAATCCTTTGAGAGCAACAAGAGAAGCGTCGGCAGGCCAAGCAACACGATCAGGAGCGCTGAAGGTGCAGCGAGGCGGTAATACTCTTCGCTGGCTTCCATCCACACCCGAATCGCCAACGTATCGAATCCGACCGGCCGCAACAGCAATGTGGCAGGAAGTTCCTTCATTGTTTGGAGGAAGATCAAGACCCAGGCGACGATGAATCCGTTCCGCATGAGCGGCAGTGTCACCCGTTGCCAAGTCTGTCGCACTCCAAGCCCGAGGGTGCGCGCGACTTCCTCGAGGTTGGGCGTTATCTGCTGGAGCGCAGGCTCCAGGGATTGCAGTCCTGCCGGCAGAAAGTGGATCACGTAGGCGACGATCAGCACGAATACGGATCCGTACAGGAAGGGCGTCGCATTCAGGCACAGGACCAGGACGGCGAGCGCCGCGACGGGGCCGGGAAGGACGTAGCCCGCATAAGCGGCTTGCAGGCACCCGACGTTCAGCCAGTTCGGGCGCCGGTTGGCCATGTAAGCAAGCGGGACACCGATCAGCACCCCGCCGGTCGCTGCACAGGCGGCCAGGAATCCGCTATTCCACAAAAAACCGAAGAACCGGCTGTCGATGGTGGTCTGCGCTTCCGGCGAGAAGCTCCAAGCCAGGAGAAGCCACGCCGGCAGTGCGAACGAGGCCCCGACGACGACCATGAGATAGCCGGTGATCACCGATGTTCCAAGCCAGCCATAGCGATGCCGTTCGGCGCGGCGGTAGCGTCCAGTCGTCTGGTAAAACCGGCTGCGGTGACGAAACCACCGTTCCGTGACTAGAAACAGGAGCGCCAGTCCCACAAGGAGCAAACTTAGAATGCTCGCGGCCGTATTATCCGATCGGCCGGTCATCTGTTGGAACACCGCATACGTCAAGGTTTGATATCGCAGCAACGACACCGCCCCGAAATCCGACACGACGTAGAGAATGACGAGCGCCAATCCCGCGGCAATTGATGGACGCATGAGCGGGAGCGTGACAAGCCACAAAGTTTTCATTCGAGAAATCCCGCTGGCGCGCGAGACTTCCTCGAACGAGACGTTCATGTTGAGGAGCGCGCTGCGGCTGAGAAGATAGACGAAGGGAAACGTATCAAGCGTCATGACCAGGGTCGCGCCGAGATAACTATGGGGAGAGAAGATCCGCCCCTGCGGCCCGGCGATGAGCTGCCATAGATGTTCCGCCGGGCCGCCGAATCCGAGAAGGTAGGAGTAAATATACGCCAGCACGTATGTGGGCATGGCGAGGGGTAGCACGAGCGCGACCTCCCAGAGTCGCCGTCCGGGAAACTCGACTCGCGTGACGAGCCAGGCGGTAGAAACGCCGAGGACGAGCGTCAGACCCGCGACGCTGGCCGACAGCCGTACTGTATTGGTGAGCAATTCGGGGATTCGCGTCGTCCAAAGACGGCTCCAGACGGCCGAATCTGCCGACAATGCTTGCGACGTTACGTAGGCAAGCGGCAAGAGGATGAGCACGGCGCTGGCCAGCGTGACGACCTGCAATGGCGAAGTGAGCTGGGCGCGAGTGGTGATCACCTGGGTCTCGTAGAAGTCAGCGAAGCCCCACTTGTTCGATGAGGGTCAGGGTCGGCTCCCGCAGCTCTGCCAGCCTCGTCAGGGGTACCTGCGCGGCGCGGAAACTCTTTCGCTCGACCAGTGCGGGATCGGCTTTGACGTCGGGGTGCAAGGGGTACTCTTTATCGAGGTCGGCAAACAGCTTCTGTCCGGCTTGAGCCACGAGAAATTCGACGAGCAGTTTCGCTGTGTCGAGATGCTTCGTTGATTTCACGATTCCCACGCCAGCGACGTTCATGATCGCGCCCATGCCGCCGTCTTGTTGATCCGGCATGAACACGGCCACTGGAGCGGCCGGTTGGGCTGCGAGGTGACGGTAGACATAGTAATGATTCACGATGCCGAGCGAAGCCTGCCCCTTTGCCACCGCTTCCACGATCTGCGAGCTTTTCTGATAGACCTGGGCCTCGGCGTTGTCCCTCAGCCCTTCGAGAAATTCCTTGGTTTTGCCGTCTCCGTACGTCGCGCGGATCACGGAGACGCCGGCCTGCAAATATTCGCTCCCGGCGTTTGGAATCGCGATCTTTCCCTTCCATTTCGGATCGCCGAGATCCAGCAGCGACTTGAGATCTTGCGGTTTCACGAGCGTCTTATTGTAAACGATGATCCAAAACCTGCCGGAGAGGCCGATCCAGGCGTTGTCCGGCGCGCGGAATTGCGGTGGAATCGCACGGTCCACTTCACGCATGTTCAACGGCCGAAGGATTCCGGCCACCCGAGCCTGCTCGAGGCTGCCGGCGTCGTTGGTCAGAAAGAGATCGGCCGGAGTCCTGTCTCCTTCCGCCTTGAGGCGGTTGACGAGTTCCGTCGTTCCGGACGAAAGAAGATCCACCTGCACGCCCGTCTTGGCGGTGAATTCGTCCAACACAGGCTTGATCAGGCGTTCGGCGCGTCCGGAGTAGACGGTGAGTTTCTCGGCGGCGGGCAGCGACTGGGTTAGAGCAGAAACGACGACGAGGCACGCAAGCGCCGCCAGCCATTTCCCTGCCGACGGAAGGAATTGAAATTGATAAGCCATCTCAAACAGATATCAGATGCCTGGGGCCATCGTCAATGACGACAGCGGGAGCAGAGACCGTAGAGCTCGAGCCGGTGCGTGTGGATGGTAAAGCCGTTGCGGGCGGCGACTTCTTCCTGCAGCTTCTCGATCTCGCAATTTTCGAATTCGACGATCTTGCCGCAGCCCGTGCAGATGAGATGATCGTGATGACCCTTGTGGGCGACGTTGTCGTACTGTGTTTGCGAGCCGAAGTGCCTCGCCTGGGCAATCCCCGCGTCGCAAAACAGATTCAATGTGCGGTAGATCGTCGCCAATCCGAGGTGCGGGTCCGTCTTGGCGAGCTGATGATACATCGCCTCGGCGGTGATGTGCTCCTGCCGGAGAAACGCCGTGAGGATGAGCTCGCGTTGCCGGGTGAATTTCAACTGGTGCTTGCCCAGGTGCTCCTTCAGGACATTCATCTCTTTTGCGAACTTACCAGCCGCCATACAGGACGTCTCCAACCGGTGGCCATTAAAGACAAAAAGTCCTGCTGCGGTCAAGGGCCGATTGACGCAGTCGTACCGCCTGTCTATAGTGCTGCGCCCGGCAGGGCGTCGAAATCAGGTTGTCCCAATGCGCCAGCCACAACAGATTACCGTCGATCGCGCGCTGCTGCTCTATGCCTTGCATCTGGCCGAGCCTCATGGGCTGTTGAGCGACGTCAAGCTGCAGCAGCTCTGTTTTCTCTGTGAATTGCAGATGTTTGGAAAGGGCTTCAAGGGCTTCCATTTCGAATTCTTCCGGTTCGCCTATGGGGCGTTCAGTAAGGATTTGGACAACGATCTGACGTCTCTTCGACGGAAGGAGCGCGTGGAAAATTTTTCGCTCTCCGATCAGGCGCAGGAGGAAGTGCTGCCCCTGATCGAGCAAGGAGTGGCCGGCGTGGAGACCAATGAAAAGGTGATCGAGACGCTCAGGGCGGTCATCGGCACCTACGGACCTCATGACAGCGGAGCCATCACGTCGTCCGTCGAGGCGGTGGAGTTGAGCACGCCGCAGGACCCCGAATTTAAAATTCCCATCCGCGACATCGTCTTTCACACGACCCTGCTCGTGCCTCATCGCATCGACGTGCAGGCCGAGTTCGGGTTTCCGCCGGCGTTGCTGGCCAAGCTCAACCAGGCGATGGGCTATTGAAGGTGTTGAAAGATTAGCCTTTGTCCAGCCCGTAGAGCTCTCCGTACTTTCGTTCGACATAACGCAGGAAAGGCTCTGGGTTGAGACTTACTCCCGTGACCCGTTGTGCGAGGCGATCCGGAGTGAACATGCGGCCCCAGCGGTGGATTTTCTGCCCCAGCCACCGACGAAGGACCATGAGCTGTCCGGCCGCGATTTCATCTTCGAGGTGGGGGATCTCGAGTTTCGCCTGCTCATAAAACTGGACGGCATACAGGTTTCCCAACGTGTAGGTCGGGAAATATCCGAAGCCCCCCATCGACCAGTGCACGTCCTGTAAGACGCCTTCGCTGTCCTGCGACGGTGTGATTCCGAGATACTCTTTCATCTTCTGGTTCCAGATCTCAGGTAGGTCTTCCGGGTTCGTTTTGGCTTCGATCAGATCCTGTTCGATCTCAAACCGCAGCATAATGTGTAGATTGTACGTCAACTCATCGGCCTCGACGCGGATCAGTGACGGCTTGACTCGGTTGATGACGGCATAAAATTGCTCGGCGTCGACCGCGCGCAGTTGATGGTGGAACGTCGCCTGCAGGATGGGATAGAAGAAGCGCCAAAACGCGCGGGAACGACCGACGCAGTTCTCCCATAACCGCGATTGGCTTTCGTGGATCCCGAGCGACACCGATTCCCCCAGTGGCGTGCCGTAGTGTCCGGGCTCGAGCCCCTGATCGTACAATCCGTGGCCGCCTTCATGGATGCAGCTGAACAGGCACGAAGGCAGATCGTGTTCATAAACCCGGGTGGTGACCCTGACGTCCGTCGGATGAAACGAGGTGGTGAAGGGATGCGCAGAGAGATCCAGCCGGCCCTTTTCGAAATCATAGCCCATCGCAATCAAGACAAGGCGGCCGAATTCCATCTGCCGCGCCTGGTCATAGGCATGGTAGAGAAATGTGTCGTCGATTTGGATTGGACTCTGTCGAATGCGCTTGAGTAACGGCACGAGACGCGTCTTGAGCTGCGCAAACAACGGCCGCAAGCCGGCAACCGTCGAACCCGGCTCGTACACATCGAGCAGGGCGTTGTAGGGGGTTTCGGCAAACCCGAGATATTGCGCTTCCTCGCGTTTGAGAGACAAAACCGTGCGCAGGTTGGGAAGGAACGCCTTGAAATCGTTTTGCGTCTTGGCTTCCGCCCAGACCTGTTGCGCGAGGGAACATTCGCGGCTCAGGCGCGTGACAAATTCGGAAGGAAGTTTTTTTGCGCGGCTATAGTCGCGCCACACCTCGCGCAGCAGCGCGCTGGATGATTCGTCCCACAGTTCTCCATCCTGTTCCAGCGGAAATCCGGTTTTTAGATCGAGCCAGCGGGCAAGGAGCCGGTCCGTGTCGGAACAGACCAGCTGCTGATGCGCAATCCCTTGGAGGGTGGCAATTTGCTCGGCGCGCGCCCCGCCTCCTCCGGCCGGCATGTAGGTCTCCTGATCCCATGAGAGCAGGGAGGCTGCACTGTTGATGCGCTGGATTTCAAGGAGCCTGTTGGTCAACGGCTCGAGCGTTTTGAGCGTTTTCATCAGGAGCCTTTCCTTCACGGACCGCGTGGTATGATGCTGCCGCGTACGATGGGCGACCGCCTCATGCAGTCTCGCACGCGACGGGCGAACTTTCAAACCGAGGAGGGGCCGGAATGAAGGCATTAGTTTCCGCCGAGATCGAAGCCTACGCCACTGCGCATTCCATGGAGGAGTCCGACGTTTGCCGGCAGCTTCGTGCGGAAACGCTCCGTCAAATGGATTGTCCGCAGATGCTGGTTGGACCGCTCGAAGGGGCATTCTTGAAAATGGTGACCCGCCTGGTCGGCGCCAGGCATGTCCTGGAAGTCGGAATGTTTACCGGCTACAGTGCACTGTGCTTCGCCGAGGCGGTGCCGGAGGACGGCACTGTCACGACCTGCGAAATCGACGCCACTTCCGCAACGGTCGCCCGCCGCTATTTCGGGAAGTCTCCGCATGGGCGGAAGATCACGATCCGGATGGGCCGGGCGATCGAGACAATGGGAACGCTCGACCGGGCCTACGACGTCATCTTCATAGACGCCGACAAGCAAAACTATCTTCATTACTACCGTCGGGCAAAAGAGCTGCTGGCGCCGACTGGTGTGATTTTGATCGACAATGTCTTATGGGATGGAGATGTGCTTCTGCAGCCGCCTCCGGACGAACGGACGGCCGCCATTCAGGAGTTGAATCGAAGCGTGGCATCGGACCCGCAGGTCTCGGCAGTCCTCCTCACGATCAGGGACGGAGTCTTGATGGTTCGCAGGAAGGGCTGAAGCCGGGTCAGGCGGTCTCTTCCAAGCCGACATCGTGTTTACGGTTCGGCCGTTCCACCGACGGATAGTCGGGGGATAATTTGACCTCTTCTTGCTCGTGACGGATCGTCAGCGCGGTCCCTGTGATCAGCCGGTACTGCGTCGCCGTTTGGCCCACGTTCACCTCGAGCGTACGTCCTCGATAGTTCAGGCGAAATCGGATGCAATGGAGCACGTCCGGCAGTGCCGGCCAAAAGCAGAGGCCGTCGCCGTAATCCCGCAGGCCGGCGAATCCATAGACGAAAATCATCCACACCCCTCCCATTGCCGCAATGTGGCATCCGTCCTTGACGTTCCCGGCCACATCGCCGAGGTCCATGAGGGTAGCCACTCGGGCGTACTCGAGCGCCTTGTCCATCTGACCGACCTCGGCCGCCATGATGCTTTGAATGCAGGCCGACAGCGATGAATCGCCCGTGGTGATCGGATCGTAGAACGCAAAGTTCCGCCGTTTGAGATCGGGAGGGAACTCATGGCCGAGCAGAAACATGGCCAGGACGAGGTCGGCCTGTTTGAGCACTTGATAGCGATAGATCGTGAGCGGATGGAAGAACAGCAGCAGCGGATACTTGTCGGCCGGCGTCCGGTCGAAGTCCCATGGCTCTTGATTTAAGAATTGATCATCCTGCGGCGTGATTTGGAGCCGCTCATCGTAGGGGACGAACATGCGATCGGCCGCCTGCTTCCATTCCTGCACTTCTGAGGGATCGAGACGGGTTTTGTGCACGAGCGCGGTGAACAGATCCGGACGGCGGTCGCGCACCTGTTCGACGGTCTCGGCCGCGTAGCGGAGGTTCTCTCTCGCCATCAGGTTCGTATAGACATTGTTGTCGACGACGGTATTGTACTCGTCGGGTCCCGTAACGCAGTGGATGCAGAATTGTCCGTCGTTTCTCGGCGAATAGAAGCCAAGCGACCGCCAGAGCCGCGCGGTTTCGACCAGCATCTCAACGCCTTCATCAAAAAGGAACTCCTCATCTTCCGTTGCCTGGACGTACTTCTTTAAGGCGTACATAATGTCCGCGTTGATGTGGTACTGCGCGGTTCCCGCCGCGTAATAGGCGGACGCTTCTTCGCCGTTGATCGTTCTCCAGGGATACATGGCCCCTCGTTGATTCAGTTCGCGTGCCCGTTGTCGCGCCTTATCCAACATGCCGTGGCGGAACCTCAGCAGATTTTTGGCGATGCTTGGCGCTGTATACGTCAAAAATGGGAGCACATAGATTTCCGTATCCCAGAAGTAGTGCCCCTCGTAGGCGGCCCCGGTCAGTCCCTTCGCGGGGACGCCGGTATTTTCCGCCCTCGCCGAGGCTTGCAAGACATGAAACAGATTGAATCGCAGCGCCTGCTGGACAGCTGTGGTCGACGCTTTCGCCCGTTCCGGATTCGTCATGATCGTGACGTCGCTGCGCTGCCAGAAGTCATCCATGAACTGTTCCTGCCCCTGCAGCAACGCTGGAAAGCCTGCCTCGACCGCCCTGTCGAGCGTGCGTTCGGCACGGGCGCAAACTTCTTCCGGGGCCGCCGTGTGGCTCGTATGGTAGACGATGTATTTTATGAGCGTGATCGGCTGCCCCGGTTCCCCATCGATGCTCGCGACCACTTGGCCGGCATCGGGTGTGTAATTGGTCTTCCATGTCGCATGCAGAGAGGTCTCGAGCGCGTGATCGATAGCGCAGGCGAGGACGATCGCACTCTTGTTGGTCGCGTGGCACAGCACGACCCGCTGGCCGTTCGCATAACTCAGCCGGTGATTCAGTACTTTCTCGATAAACACTTTTGCTTGTCTGGGATCGTAATTGGCGCGTCTCGGCGCCGGCTCGTTCGCAATCATCTCCGATGACAGCACGATGGGCGCCGCCGCGTTCAGGAGCGTCACCTGATACCAGATGGCGGCGACATGACGGTGCTGAAAGGACACCAGTCGGCGGGACTTGATCGAGACACGCTTGCCGGAAGGCGTTTCCCAGAGGATGTCGCGGTCGAGCGTCCCGGATTTCATGTTGAGCCGCCGGTCAAAGCTCCGCACGTTGGCGTGCGGAAGCCAAAACGGTTCGTCATCCACATACAACTTGATGTTCTTGCTGTCCGTGACGTTGACGATCGTTTGACCGGTCGTCGCAAGCCCATACGCGTTTTCCGGATAGATAATCGGCCAGCTTTCGTAGAAACCGTTGATGAACGTGCCGTTCTGCCCGACCGGGCCGCCCTCCTCGGAGCATCCGCGCATCCCGAGATAGCCGTTCCCCAAGGCAAACATGGTCTCGCCCTGCTCCAGCAGGTCGGGCATGAATCGCCTTTCGATGAGATTCCATTCATCCGGCGGATAAATGTGGGGAGGAGGATGGAAGCGGGGACGATGGATCATGTGGCGTCTCTCACGATGCCCGTCTACAGCGGCCGCTGAGATGACAGCTCCCGTCGGTCCGGTAAGAGTTCGCCGACATCGTCGACAACCAGATCGGCGCCGAGTTCCCGAAGGGCCTGGGCCTGATTGCGCCGGTTGACGCCGATGACCAATCCGAACCCTCCGGCGTGCCCGGCCTGAACGCCGGCCAAGGCGTCTTCGAGCACGACGGCGCGCTTGGGATCGACCGGCAAGCGCCGCGCCGCTTCGAGAAACGCATCGGGAGCGGGTTTCCCAGGAAGGCCCAGCCTGTCGATGTCATGACCATCGACGCGCACGTCGAACAGGGACGTCAAGCCGACGGCCTTGAGGATTTCGGCGCAATGATGACTGGACGAGACGACGGCGATCTTCAACGCCGATCGCTTCGCAAGACGCAGCAATTCGACCGTTCCTTCATAGACAGCGACGCCTGTTTCCTGCAATGCGACGTCAAAATAGGAGTCTTTCTTGTTGCCCATTCCATAGAGGGTTTCGCGATCCGGTCCGTCGTTCGGAGACCCAAGAGGAAGACTTAGCCCCCGAGACGACAGAAAATCCCGCACGCCGTCCTGGCGCGGTTTTCCATCCAGATACAGTCGATAATCCTCCTCGAGATCGAAAGGCCTGAAGGTCGCCGGCGTATGCGTGGCAATCTGCTTGAGATAGTCGTCAAACAACCGCTTCCAAGCGGCTGCATGGAGCCGCGCCGTTTGCGTGATGACGCCGTCCAAGTCGCTCAGGATGGCGTCATACTGTGCGACGTTGAATCGACCAACACCCTGGGCGGTTGTCGGGGAAGGCTCGCCGTGCATGCTTCCATGAGACGGAATCGCACCCTGAAAAACACCTAGCAAAGTCCCGAGCGTTGCCGGGCACGGGTAGGGCAGCGACATGAAACCGGTTTGCCGACCGAATATGCTTGACCGGTGGGTGGAAGGATTGTATGCCCCTAACGATGGAAAGGGGTTCTCTTGCTCTCGGATACAGCTCAATCCTCGCGGCCGCCGTGTTATGGGGCGGCTCGATCGTCGCGCAGAAGCTTGCCTTGAGCGGCTTTTCTGCGGTCGAAGCCTCCGTCCTGCGCGATATGGGCGGACTGCTTATCCTCATCATCACCTGGTGGTCGCAGGGAGAGTCGCTGGTCCATCTGATGGCGCGCGATTACCGGACGCTCGCATTGCTGGGACTCGGAGTCCTTGGTAACCATCTGTTGATCCTCATCGGGCTCAAGTACGTGAGCGGCGCCGTCGCGGGCGTCATCATTGGATCGCTTCCCGTCGTCACCGCTCTCCTGTCGGCGCTCTTCATTCAAGACGTGCCATACCGAGCGGTGTTGGCGGGAAGTCTTCTGTCGTTTCTAGGGGTAGGGTTGGTGTCGGTGGTAGGCTTCAGCGCCGCAGGGGAACGGCCCATGTTGGGCGGGACGTTGGTCTTTCTTGGCGTGGCCAGTTGGGCCCTGTATACGATCGGTAGCCGCGCGATCATGGAGCGCGTTTCCGCGCTGACAGTCAATTGGACGACGACGCTGGCCGCAACGGTTTTTCAACTTCCGCTTCTAGCGACGGATCAAAAGATGCTCAAGACGGGTCTGGATTCGGTCGCGCTGCCGGATTGGCTCGCCTTGGCCTACCTCGTCGTGTTTGCCACGGCCATTGCCCAACAGGCCTGGCTATTCGGCGTCAAGAACATCGGTCCATCCCGTGCTTCGGTGCTAGGCAATCTTACGCCGGTCGCAGCAGTGGTGCTGTCCGCTCTGGTCCTCAAGGAGACGGTGGGCGCCGTCGAGGTCATCGGAATCGTGCTTATCCTCTGCGGTGTGTGGGTCGTACATCTGCAGACCTCTAGGCTCGGGTCGTAACCGCCCAATCTTCTCTCGCGCTCCCGCCGTTGATTCCAGTATGATAACCACCTTCTTCTCCCGAGTGGCGAATGGCCCGAAAAACGGTGCCCACGGATAACGGTTGCGAAGCAATCGGTGGATGGGACGGGTACAAATATTCGCCGGGTCGGGTGTGTGAAAACGAGGGGCCCTTTTGCCAAAAGAGCGGCGCGTGCTCGAACGACGGATAGAAGAAGTTACCAAAGCGAACCAGAAATTCTACGAAGCGTTTGAAAGCCTCGACATTTCGAAGATGGACGAGGTATGGGCGCACCTGGACTATGTCACCTGTGTGCATCCCGGGTGGACGCTTCGCTCGGAGTGGCCGGCAGTGCGCGACTCCTGGGTCTTGATCTTCAACAACACCTTCTCGATGAAGTTTGAACTGACGGAATCAATGGTGCAAGTCGCGGGCGACATGGCCTGGGTGATCTGTGTCGAAAACATCACCAGCCAGCAATCCGATGAACCGCAGCAGGCGCGCGTGCTCGCGACGAATCTGTTCGAGCGGATTGGCGATAAGTGGCTGATGATCCACCACCACGGCAGTCCGGTCATGCGCTAGTTTTTGCATTCCGCCGATGGGACGCCTGGTCTGAAAGCAATCGAGCGATCGGCAGCTTGGTATGTGAGAAGGCGCCGGCGGCGTCGACGGGACTAACGGTCAGAGCTTTTGTGCGGGGGTGGACGTTGCTTCGATGATGGACACGGTCTTCGACCATTCCGCGGCGATGGGGTCGCGCTGCTCCATGCTGAGGCCGGCGTAGTGAGTGAACATCTGCGGCCCCTTGCGTCGGCGCCAGGTCAGGAAGCTGAGGAAGTGTTCCTTGCAGACGTGCTGGGTGCCCGCCGGCGAATATACTTTCGCCTGGCAGCCTTGGATCATGCAGCTGGGATTATTCATGATAACGACTCCCGGTAGCCGGCAGTATGCCGGACCCTCGATTCGATTTTCAACCGTCGGGAAGGTGCCGAGCCTCTGCGTACTTATTACTCTCCTCTGCCTCTCCGTTTCTGGCATGTCGGGCTGCGTTTCGCCATCGAGAGAAGGGCTCCCGCCCGGCAGTCCGTTTATTGACCGGGTCGAAGTCGAGAACCCCAGTCTGCCCGACGGCACAGCGGTCGGCGACATCACCGATCATTCCGCCGAACTCTGGCTCAAGACCGACGGGCCCAAACAAATACAGGTGGAATGGGCGTCCCTTGAGGCATGGAGACGGAGTTTTGCAATGGCTTCGGTGCAGTCGCCCGTCCGCCGGACGCAGCCGGTGCTCACAGGCCCTGAGACGGATTACACGTCGACGCTTTCATTGGAGCATCTCTCGCCAGCCACGCGCTATCGCTACTATGTTCTGATCAGCGATGCTGGAGGAAAGCAGCCGCCGGCGCAGCGTGTCGGAGCGCAAGGCGAATTTACTACCCTTCCCGACTCATCTGCCTCCGTTCCTGTCATCTTCGCCTGGAGCGGCGATCTAGGCGGACAAGACCGCTGTCGTCAGGGAGACGCGGGCTATCCCATTTTCGACACGATTCGAGGACAGAAACCGGACTTTTTCATCTTCCTCGGCGACACGATCTATGCCGACAATGCATGCGTCTCACCGCCGAACGAGCCCGGCTCGAATTTCCTCGCCACCACATTGGCGGAATATCGCGCAAAGCATCACTATCAGCGAGGAGCCTCCGCCCTGCGGCGGCTGTTGGAACGCGTCCCCGTGTATGTCACCTGGGACGACCATGAAGTCAAAAATAATTTTGCCGGACCATACGAGCCGCAAATGCCTGCCGGCCGCCAGGCGTTCCGCGAGTACTGGCCCATCCGCGTCGACGCGTCGGATCCGCACCGGCTCTACCGCACGATACGGTATGGATCGGATCTGGAAATGTTTATTCTCGACACCAGGCAGTACCGGAGTTCCAATGCGGACCAGGATGGTCCCGCCAAAACAATGCTTGGCGCCGCCCAGCTCCGATGGTTGCTCGAAGGCATAGCGGCTTCAACGGCGACTTGGAAGGTGATCGTCACGAGCGTGCCGTTATCGGTCCCCAAAGGCGGCGGGTTTGCCGTCCCGGGTTACGATGGTTGGGCCGGCGGGACGGACGGCACCGGGTTCGAGCGTGAACGGCAGGTGATTGTCGATAGGATCATAGACAAAGCGATTCCGAACGTGGTGTTTCTTGGCGGAGACGTGCATTGGGTCCAGGCCAATATGTACGATGCCAATCAGGACGGTCTCCCGGATTTCCACGAGTTCGTCGGCGGCCCGTTGTCCGCCAATCCCGGCCGGCTTACAGCCGCGAGCACCGTCTTGCATCCCACCACACTGATCAATGAAGTCGGTTATGACAACTTTGGCCTTGCTCGGGTGACCAAAGAGGCGTTTGAGGTGTCGATCATCGATGCGGCGGGGAAGACCCGGTTTATGTATCGCGTTCCCGCGCGAAAGGGATAGCCGCCGTCGGCCGCCTCTTGCATTCTCGGTTCTTCAGCGGGTACCGTACCTCCTTCTGCAGGATGCGGGAAAAGCCCTCGCGGCTTGATCTTGCATCGCACACGGCATGGCAAGCACCGATGGGAAACCGTCGACCCGCCTCTGGGGAGCGGTGCCATGGCGCCGTTTGAGAGGGACTGTTCGCATGTGGCTCCAACTCATGTCCGTCGTAGGGGCGCTGATGGTCCTCGCGGCCTACGGGCTCAATCAAGGCGGCGTGTGGCGAGAGCTGCATGCCGGATACTTGGCGCTCAACATCGTCGGATCTCTAATGCTTGGTGTAGTCGCCATTGCCGATCAACGGGCAGGTTTCATTCTGTTGGAGTTTGCGTGGGCGGGCTTGGGTCTGATCGGCGTGGCGCGCGCGATCCGATGCAAACAGCAGCACTAGTCACACACAATGAAGGAGTATCGTCATGGCAGGGTTGATGTCGGCGGAAGAAATTTTTGAGAAAGTGCAGGCCGCGGCGGTTGCCGCGACGAGTCCGGACGAGAAGGCCCTTCAGATCGATTATCCGGCGTTGCGCGAAAAGGTCAGGGCGGCATTGGCCGACCGCAAGGTGGAGCTGTGCCACATCAATAAGTTTTTGCCGGAGGGGTATGAGGAACAGGGCCGCTTCAACCTCCTGGTGTTGACGCCCGGGAAAATCTTGTTTGACATGGTCATCGGCGACTCGTACTTCCGATACGACGTGGTGTCCGTGGGGCAACTCGACAAAGTCCAGGTCATTGACGCCATGTGGGATAACAAGGAAAAGCGGCGGGAGGAGCCGTTTCTGAGCCTCCGCCTCATGCACGGAGAAGAGGCGCATCTGCTGCTTGCACTCGACGATGCCGAACGTGCGAGCTTGCTCGCGTTTGCCCGCGCCGTGTCCGCGGCGCGTAATCCAGAGCGCGGCTGAGCGGGTTTCTCAGCCGCCGGCCGTGCGCAATTATTTTCACCCGCCCACCCCCGGCGCGCCAAGACGCGCCGCTTACCCGGTCTCACCCGGCGGCCCACCGATTGCTGCACAATCGTTCACCCGGGACGGCGCTTTGCCCAAGTCAGGACGACGGGGGGCGAAAAGGAAGGGGATGAACGGTGGCCTCGTACCGCGCGCCGTCCGCGTCGATCGATAAGGCGGTTCCAGCCCCACTGAAATCCCGCAGTGGAAATCCGAAGGCTATCGGCGCCTTGAGTTGCGGCGAAAACGCCGCGCTGCTGACCCATCCCACCTCTCGAGTGCCCGAGAAGAGCTTCGCGCCCTTTGGCGGCGCGGTCGGGCCCGCCACGACGAGACCTACGAGATGCCGCCGGACGGAGCCGTATGTATCCATGCGGGCGACGACTTCCTGCCCGGGATAGCAGCCTTTGCTCAAACTGAAGGCTTTTCCCTCGAGGTTGGCCTCCGGCGGCACGATCTCCTCGTTCAGATCCGGTCCTGCCTTCGGGATACCGGCTTCCATGCGGAGTGCTTCAAGCGCCCGGCTGCCCACCGGCGTGATTGCATCGGACACACCGGCCTCCAGCAAACGCTGCCATGCGGCCACGAGTCCATCCGCCGGGATCAAGATCTCATAATCGCGTTCGCCGGTTTCCTCCGCCCGGATGACGAACCCGGTTTGTCCTGCAATCGCCGCAGTAATGAAATTGAGGGGTTTCAAGTCGTCGACGTCAGTGCCGAACGCCGCCTTCACGACGGCCGCGGCCTTCGGTCCACTCACCAGCAGCAAGCCCCAGCTCTCCCGGCAGTTCTCGATCTTGGCCTTGGTGCCGTAAAGAAGGAACTTTCTGAGCGCGGCGTACGTCTGATCGCCGATGTCACCCACGTCTTCCAGCAGGACCGCATCGGTCTGCATGTAGCAGCGGAAGTAGGTGAGCATCTTCCCCTTATGTGTGAGCAGGCTCGAATACCGTCCCTGGCCGGCCTGCAGCGAGAGGAGATCGTTGCTGACGACGCTTTGCAGCCACTTCACGCGGTCCTCGCCGGAAACGCGAAGCTTCCCTCGATGCGAAAGGTCGGCGATGCCGACGCCTTCACGGACGGCCCAGTATTCTCGGAGCATATCTCCGTAGACAACGGGCACCTGCCAATCGGTGATGTCCTCGAAGGTCGCCTTCAATTTCGCGTGGTCGTCATGCAGGCGTGACTGCTTCATTTCGACACCCGTGAAGAACCTGCCAGTGGGTCAGCGATGATTTCTTCGACGAGACCTTTCGTCCGCGCCGAGAACTCGTTGCGTGATACTATTTTTGTGACGCCCATGGCTTTCGCCCGGTTCCAGGTGTCGACCTCCTCATGATTGGCGAAGGCCAGGATGGGCAAGCCCTTAAGGGCCGGATCACTTTTCAGCGTCGCCAGCGCCTGGAAGGCGTTCAAGGTGTCATCGTTCATATTGAGGATAACGGCGGCCGGACGCAAAGACGACGCCTTCAGCGCAATGTCGTCCTGTGACCGCGCACGCTCGAGCCGGTAGCCGCTCGGCCGCAGGGCGTCCCGCACCTTGGTATAGAAAAAAATGTCCGTCACCACGACGAGCACCGTCTTTTCATCGGTCTCGTCTGTACGGTTCGTCTCGTGTAAGGGCGTGGACATGACGGCGCTTCGGTTCAATCCGTTTCAGTTCAACATACTGACCAGCCGGCCCAGCGACCGCTTCGCCAGGACGTACTCCGGATTCAGGGCCAACGCTTGCTTGTAGGAGGCGATGGCTTCCGTCCAATTCCCCTTTTTCTCATAGACTCTGCCTAGGTTCAAATGGGGGAACGCCGGGCTTTCATAGCGTTTCGCGGTCATGGCCTTTTGAAACCACGGAATGGCTTCATCGAGCTCGCCTTTCTCGATCAAATACGCGCCAATATCGTTGTAAGGGTTACCGAACTCAGGATCGCGCGCGATCGCACGGTGGCACTCATCGATCGCATCGTTGAGCCTGCCCATGAAGCTGTAGGTCCAACCCAAGAACGTATGAGCTTCGGCCGTCGGATGGGCGGCAATCGACTGCCGATAGAGGGAGACAGCTTCCTCCAATTCACCTTTCATCTGCTGCTGATAGGCTTTCTGGAAGAGCTCCCAGGCTTCGCGCTTGTCCTCTTCGCTTCCTTCGCCCTGAATTAAAAAGTCTTTAACGTCCATAGCGGCTTTCGAAAAATGCCTTCGGCTTCGTTCGCGAACCTCAACGTACGAGAAGAGTACGCCTTGGCCCTCTCGCTTCCTGCGGCCTGGCCGAAGACCTTTTTGGAAGCCGCAAGCGAGAGTGTCGTTCACTCGTTCTTGAGCTTTTTCTTGATCAGCTCGGCCCCATACCTCCCGGACAAAAGCATCGATCCGAACGCCGGTCCCATGCGGGGCGTGCCATGCACGGCCGCAACGGCCAAGCCGATCACGAAGCAGTTCGGATACACCTCACCCGTGTGATCCATGATGTCTT
>JBKPSD010000045.1:0-15807 GCA_046734935.1 Nitrospirota bacterium | reverse complement strand
TTGCGTCTTCGGCCCATTCCTTCCTCACCTCTTCTCGAGTCCAAGACAACACATTTCTCAAAGGAGGAACCCAATGGGTTCGAAGATTTATGTTGGGGGTTTGCCGTATTCCACAACCGAGCAGCAACTGAGCGATCTGTTTGCTGCGCATGGGTCGGTGGCGTCAGCCCGAATCATCACCGATAAGTTCACCGGCCAGTCCCGGGGCTTCGGCTTCGTGGAGATGTCCGGGGATTCTGAGGCTCAGGCGGCCATCGCCGCCTTGAACGGTACCCAACTGGGCGGCCGCACGTTGACCGTCAACGAAGCGCGTCCGCAGGAACCACGCTCGGGCGGCGGAGGAGGCCGCGGCGGGTTCGGTGGCGGCCGGCACTAAGCGCGAGCCGTTGTTTTTCACATCGGGGCTGCCGGACGGCAGCCCCGCTTATCTCCTTCCTAGAATTGCCCATCTCGCTGATGCGTTTCCCGGCCGGATGAACGGCCGTCTTGCAGTCCCGGGAAGTTGATCTACCACAAGGAGTGTTATGTCTATGTTTGCTCAGATGAGTTTGCCCCCGTCTATTGTTCAGCGATTGCTGCAGGCCGGGATTACCGTGCCCACGCCGATTCAGCAGGCGGCTATTCCCTCTGCGCTGGCCGGTCGCGACGTCATGGCCCAAGCGAAAACTGGAAGCGGAAAAACCTTGGCGTTTCTTCTGCCGATGATCGAGCGCGCGTTGCGTGCTTCAGTGCCGTCGAAGACCAGCGGGCCGGAGTTTTTGATTCTCGCGCCCACCAGGGAATTGGCGCTGCAAATTGAGGTCGAGTTACGAAAATACGCGCCGCCGGCGATGACATCCGTCGCTCTGTACGGCGGAACGCCGATCGAGAGGCATTACCGCGCCCTTAGGCACTTGCCGAAGGTCGTGGTCGGTACCCCGGGCCGCCTGCTGGATCTTGCGGGCTCCGGCCATCTCAGATTAGGAACGGTGGGGTGGGTCGTAATGGATGAAGCGGATCAGATGTTGGATCGCGGCTTCCTGCCTGACATTCGGCGCATTCTGGCCTTGTTGCCGCCGCAGCGGCAGACCTTGATGTTCTCGGCCACATTTTCCCAGGACATCGAGCAACTCGCTCGTGGGATGCAGCGAGATCCCGTGAGGATTTCCGTCGATCCGGGAATCAGCAGCCCGACGACAATCAGCCATGCCTATTACGTGGTGCCGGCGGAACAGTCACGCACGCAACTCGTGCATACGCTGCTCAAGGGCGTGAAAGCCGGTGAGCGGTCGATGGTATTTTGCGATCAAAAATACAAGGTTCGCCGCTTGGCCGCGAAACTCGGCGGAGAAGCGGCCTCCGTCGGCGCGATCACGGGAAATCATAGCCAAGCGCAGCGAGAACGGACGCTCGGGGCCTTCAGATCAGGTCGACTATCGTCGCTCGTGGCTACCGATGTCGCCGCACGCGGACTGGACATTCCGGACGTGGCGCAGGTCATTCACTACGAGCTGCCAGTGAATCCGACCTCCTATGTGCATCGGGCCGGACGGACCGGGCGCGCGGAAAAGGAGGGTGCGACGTTTCTAATCCTGTCAGAATCCGAAGAACGGGACTATCTCCGGATGGTTCGGCAACTGAAGATTCAGACGAGGAAGCTCTCGCTTCCCCAATTTGAGGCGTTACCGGCTCCAGCCCCGGGGAGGCAGGAGGTTCATCCGCGCCGTCCGAACGCTCATGTTCATGACCATCAACGATCGCCGATGCATCGCGAATCACGTCATGACGGGGCGGTGGTCGGCCACCGCAGGCCGTTCCGCCCTGGGAGGCAGCGGCAACTCGGGCGCTGAGGGCGCTCACGCGAGCGTCGTCAGACCGCGTCCGATCAATGGCGCGGCGGCGACGGACATCACGTCGGCATGGTAGAGTAAACACTTCGTAGGACGTACATGCCTTCGTTTCAACTCGAAGCACCATTCAAGCCTACCGGTGATCAAGGTCCGGCGATTGATGCGTTGGTTGCCGGCGTACAGGAGGGTCGAAAACACCAGGCCCTCCTCGGCGTGACCGGTTCGGGGAAAACCTTCACGATGGCCAACGTCATCGAGCGGGTGCAGAAGCCCACGCTGGTCCTCGTGCACAACAAGACGCTCGCAGGGCAACTGTATCAGGAGTTCAAGCAATTCTTTCCGCACAACGCCGTCGAGTACTTCATCAGCTACTATGACTACTACCAGCCTGAAGCCTATATTCCGCAGACGGACACTTACATTGCAAAGGATTCGTCGATCAACGATGCAATCGATCAGATGCGCCATGCGGCAACGACGTCGTTGCTCCAGCGCAATGACGTCCTGATCGTCTCCTCTGTGTCCTGCATCTACGGTCTCGGCTCTCCCGAGGTTTACCATGACATGCTGGTCTATCTCGAAGAGGGCATGGAAATCAGACGGGAAAAGATCCTTGCGAAGCTCGTCGAGATTCAGTACGAGCGGAATGACGTGGATTTTCACCGCGGCACATTCCGTGCTCGGGGCGACGTCATCGAAATTTTCCCCGCTTCCAATGAAGCCGTCTCGGTCCGCGTCGAGTTATTCGGCGACGTCGTGGACGCCATACACGAGATCGATCCGCTGACCGGCAAGTCGATTCGAAAACTACCGAAAGTTGCCGTCTATCCGAATACGCACTATCTGATCGCCCCCGACCGCTATGAGCGCGCGATCAACGGCATTGAGGAGGAATTGGACGAGCGGATCGCGTACTTCAAGAAGCACAATCAACTCTTGGAAGGGCAGCGCATCGCCCAACGGACCAGGTTCGATCTGGAGATGATTCGGGCGATGGGGTACTGTCACGGTATCGAGAATTACTCACGCCACCTCAGCGGCCGGGCGCCGGGCGAACCGCCGCCGACGCTCATCGATTATTTCCCCAAGGACTACCTGCTCATCGTCGATGAATCTCATGCCACGATTCCGCAAGTCGGCGGAATGTATGAAGGCGATTACTCGCGAAAACGGACGCTCGTGGAATACGGCTTCCGCCTTCCCTCGGCGGTCGATAACAGACCGCTCAAGTTTCATGAATTCGAGGCCTACGTGAATCAGGTGATCTACGTATCAGCGACGCCGGGCCCGTACGAGTTGGAGCATGCAGGGGGAGTGGTCGTAGAACAGATCATCCGTCCGACAGGGCTCCTGGATCCGGTCATCGAGGTGCGGCCCGCGAAAGGACAGGTCGACCATCTGCTCGCGGAGGTGCGCGAAGAAATCGCAAAGGGCGGCCGCGTGCTGGTCACGACGCTCACGAAGCGCATGGCCGAGGACCTCTGTGAGTACTACCACGAACTGGGCGTCAAGGTCCGTTACCTCCACGCAGACATCAAGACGCTCGAAAGGGCGGAAATCATCAGAGACCTTCGGCTGGGGCGATTTGACGTACTGATCGGCATCAATCTGCTCCGCGAGGGGCTCGATCTGCCAGAGGTCAGTCTTGTGGCCATTCTGGACGCGGATAAAGAAGGGTACCTCCGTTCGCATCGGTCGCTGATTCAAACCGCCGGTCGCGCGGCTCGAAATGTGCGCGGCCGCGTCCTCTTCTATGGCGACGTCATCACCGATTCCATGCGGCAGGCCATGACCGAGACCGGTCGTCGAAGGGCGATTCAAGCCGCCTATAACGAGGCGCACGGCATCGTGCCGGCGAGCATCCAGAAGGCGGTTTTGGCGCTCGAATACGCCGAGGCCTCGGTCGAGCCTGAGCAATTGACATTGGCTGCGGAAACTTCCGTCGAGTATGCGGAGCGGGACGAGGCGGTTGAACAGCAAATTTGCCGGCTGGAACTCGAGATGAAAGCTGCGGCCAAAGACCTGGAATTTGAGCGGGCCGCGGCGATCCGAAACCGGATTCGAGCCCTTCGATTGCGGGAGCTGGAACTCAAATCGGGCGGCTAACCGGTCCAGACGTCCACTGGTCAGACGTTTTTATACAAGTAGATCCCAAGGAGCATGCCGAGGATGCTCAAAAGGCTGATCTTGAAGCTAAAGCCCAACGTCAGCTTCACGAGGATGAGATCGATGGTCAAGGGAGGACTGATGCCCGGAGTAAAGTTGGTGGCGAAGACGGTCTGAATGGTGCCTTGCGGAGCCATTACCCGCAAGATTTCTCCGAGAATACCGCCGAGCAACCCGCCGATGAGCAGGAATATCAGCAGCAGCCAGGGCGATTTTCTCACGTGGACGGCCTCTTAAACCGTTGATCCGATTCACCGATTCTTCGAGGACGACGATATCGGAAGGGGTCCACCCTGTCAACCAGAATGCCGCTCTCTGCGCCTTGACTTCTCAGGGGGGCTCAATTAGACTGCCCGGTGCTCTTTTGCTAGATTTTTCGAGGCGATCGAAGATCTATTGATAAAGCTTCGATTGCCTTTTTCTTTGGTGCCGAATGCTAGACCAACTCAGCGAAAAGTTCGAAAAAATACTCAAAAAACTTCGTGGCACCGGTGTCCTGACCGAGGACAACATCGCGGAGGCCCTGAAGGAGGTCCGTCTCGCCCTTTTGGAAGCGGACGTAAACTTCAAGATCGTCAAGGAGTTCGTCGAGCGGGTGCGGGAAAAGGCGATCGGACAGGAAGTCCTCCAGAGCCTCACGCCTGGTCACCATGTCGTCAAAGTGGTCTGGGATGAACTCCGTGAAATGATGGGTCGTGAGCGGGCAGGGCTTTCGCTCAGCTCGATGCCTCCCACCGTGGTCATGATGGTCGGCCTTCAAGGGTCAGGAAAGACGACTACATGCGGAAAACTTGCCAGGCACTTCAAACAGCAGGGCAAACGCGTGCTGCTCGTTGCAGCCGACCCGCGACGCCCCGCTGCCGGCGATCAGTTGTCGAGTATCGGACGCAGCTTGGACGTCGAGGTTCACCGGCAAGACCAGCCGGGAACCACGGCGGACGATGTCGTCCGCCTTTGCAGGGCAGGCGTCGAGCGGGGGCGCCTCCAGGGATTTGATCTCGTCGTCCTCGATACGGGCGGTCGCCTGCACGTCGATGACGAACTCATGAATGAACTGGCGGCGGTCAAATCGGCTGTCGCGCCGCATGAGGTCTTGCTCGTCGCCGACGCCATGACGGGACAGGACGCCGTCACCATGGCCGGTCAATTCGATCAACGTGTCGGCCTTACCGGCATCATCCTGACCAAGGTCGAAGGGGACGCACGCGGCGGGGCGCTGCTCTCCATCAGGGCCGTTACGGGGAAGCCCGTCAAGTTTCTCGGTATCGGAGAAAAACTCGACGCGTTGGAACTCTTTCATCCCGACCGTATGGCGTCCCGTATTTTGGGGATGGGCGATGTACTGACACTGATCGAAAAGGCTCAGGAAACCTTCACGCGCGAGCAGGCGGAGGAAGCGCAGAAGCGTCTAACCACGAACACGTTTACGCTCGAAGATTTCCGTGCCCAGCTTGGACAGGTCAATAAACTCGGGTCGCTGGATCAGATCCTCAGCATGCTTCCCGGCGGCCAAAAACTGAAAGGGGCCATGGAAGGCCAGGTCCCCGAGCGCGAACTCAAGCGGGTCGTGGCCATGATTGATTCCATGACGATGCGGGAACGCCGGGATCACACCGTCATCAACGGGAGCCGCAAAAAAAGGATCGCGCGCGGCAGTGGAACGAGCGTCGTCGAGGTCAATCGCTTAATTAAGCAATTCCTCTCTGCACGGAAGATTGCAAAGGTGATGACTGGAACGGCAGGGCGCCATCAGCTGGCCCAGTTGCTTCGGTCGATGTGATGACAAGCTGTCAGCGAATCGCTCTCAGCTCGGAAGAAAGCATCTCAACGCAGGAACGCTGCCAGCCGAACGCTGATGGCTGTCCGCTTTATGAAGGAGGATGACAGTGGCCGTTCACTTGAGATTGACGAGGACCGGACGACACAAGCGACCCATTTATCGCGTCGTAGCAGCGGATTCCCGCATGCCGCGTGACGGGCGCTTCCTCGAAATCCTGGGCATCTTTGACCCGTTGAAGGATGCGGGGCTCCCGGAACTCAAGCAGGAGCGCGTTCTGACGTGGCTCCGCCAGGGGGCGCAGCCGACGGTCACCGTCAAGACGCTGCTGCGGCGTTCCGGGGTGTGGAAGCAGTTTGAAACGGAGAAGGCGGCTAAGAAGAGGACCTGATTATGACCACCTCGTGCGAGATGGTAACGATCGGGAAGATTGAACGGCCGTTCGGCGTGCACGGCGCGGTCAAGGTGCAATCCCTCAGCGACCGCCCGGGCCGGTTCGAGGACTTGAAAGCGGTCCGTGTCGCAGCGAGGGGCGGTCAGGCGGTTGATCGGACGGTCAGGGTTGTGCGGCGCGCCGGTCCCTCATACATCATCGAATTGGAAGGAGTCAGCACGCCCGAAGAAGCCGGAACGCTGCGCGGAGCATTGCTTCAGGTGCCGCAGGAATTGCCGGCACAGGAAGGCGATGCCTGGTATGAATGCGACCTGATCGGCATGAAGGTGTTGGACGAGAGCGGTCATGATCTTGGCTATCTTGAGGCAATATGGGAGCTGCCCGGGCATCCGGTGTTTGTCGTCAAGCGGGAGGACCGCGAAGTGCTGATTCCCGCAGTCAAAGAGTTTGTGCGAGTCGTGGACGTTTCTCAGGGACGGATCACAGTGCGGACGATTGAAGGTTTGGTCGGGGCCTGACCATGCTGCGTTGCGATGTCATTACGCTGTTTCCGGAGATGGTGACACCCGTCTTGGAGACGAGCATGCTCAAGCGCGCCCGTGAAAAAGGCCTGCTCGAGGTTCAGGTCCATAATCTGCGCGATTACACCCAGGACAAGCACAAAGTCGCCGATGACGTGCCGTACGGCGGAGGCGCGGGCATGGTCATGAAGGCGGAACCTGTTCTGCGCGCGTTGGAGGAGATCCGGCGCCCATATGAGCAGCGTGGGGAAACGGTGAGAATTATGTTGCCGTCGCCCCAAGGCCGCCCGTTCACACAGGCCTATGCTCATGAGCTGGCGGCCGATTCCCGCCGGCTCATCATATTATGCGGACATTATGAAGGCATTGACGAACGCGTGCGACTGGCGGTCGGTCCGGAGGAAGTTTCGGTGGGCGACTACGTGTTGACGGGCGGAGAACTGCCGGCGTTGATCCTGATCGACGCCGCATGCCGACTTGTCCCAGGTGTGCTCGGCGATCCCGCCTCGATCGTTGAAGAGTCGTTTGCAGAGCCCCTGCTGGAATATCCGCATTACACGCGGCCCGCAGACGTACGCGGGTTGGGAGTGCCGGAGGTGTTGCTCTCCGGACATCACGAGGCGATCCGCCGATGGCGCAGAAAAGAAGCGCTACGGGCGACGTATGAAAAGCGACCTGATCTGTTGAAAGACCGGCAGTTAAGCGTCGAAGATCGGGAATTGTTGCACGATATCATTCGCGAAGGCGTGCCCGGTGCACCGGTGCCATGCGGGGAGGAGGGGTGAGGTCATGAATCAGCTTGAACGAGTTCAGAGGGCGTTGCAAAAAAAATCCGTCCCGCGTTTTGAAATCGGGGACACCGTCCGCGTCCATGTGAAGGTCGTCGAGGGAGAAAAAGAGCGCATCCAGGTCTATGAGGGTGCAGTCATCGCCCGGAAGGGCAGCCTCAACACCGAGATGTTCACCGTCCGCAAGGTTTCCTATGGCGTCGGGGTCGAGCGCATTTTCCCCGTCCATTCGCCCATCGTGACCAGGATTGACGTGGTGCGCCAAGGAAAAGTGCGCCGCGCCAAGCTGTATTACCTTCGAGGGAAGAAAGGGAAGTTCTCCCGGGTCGAAGATCGGGAGTTCGTGGGGGAGAGCAAGGCGCAAGCCGCTGCATCGCGCGCGGCCGAAACGCCGGAAGAACCGGTGGAGGCGGCCGCCGCGGCCAAATCCTGAGCGGGACTGTCACGCATTCCTATCCGCCACGAGGGAGCGGGTGACCGCACGCACAGTCTACTTCGTGGGTCCCACAGACGAATTCGAACTCGAAGCGCGGCGTCGCGGCTATCGACGGATCGCCGGCTTGGATGAAGCCGGCCGGGGTCCGTTGGCCGGCCCCGTCGTCGCGTCGGCCGTGGTCTTGCCCAGCCGCTGCCGCCTGATCGGGTGCGATGATTCAAAACTCCTGACCGAGCCGGAACGCGAGCAGTTGTACGTCGCCATCACGCGTCGCGCCGTCGGCATCGGCATCGGTTCCGCAACCGAGGACGAAATCGACCGGTTGAACATTCTCGAAGCGACCCGGCTGGCCATGCAACGCGCCCTCGCAGGGCTCAAGCCGCAGCCGGACTGCCTCCTCATCGATGCGATTTCACTGCCGTTGTGTCCCATTCCAATCCGCTCCATCATCAAGGGCGATGCGTTGTGCATGTCCGTCGCCGCCGCCTCCATCGTGGCGAAAGTGACGCGGGATCGTCTGATGGCCGAGTACCACAGACGATATCCTCACTACAATTTTCTCTCCCATAAAGGGTACGGCACCGAAGAGCATCTTCAGGAACTTGCGGCGCATGGCCCCTGCCAGATCCATCGCCGGACCTATGCGCCGGTGGCGGAGGTGATTGCGCAGCTGCGTCACTCACGGCCGGCGGCGCGGCGTGAATCCACCGGACAAGAGCGTGACAATTCTTGACCCCAGGCGGCTCTTTGGGCAAGAAGGAGAGGCGGAGGCTGAACGCTACCTGCGCCGGAAAGGCTACCGCATTGTCGCCAGAAATGTTCGCTCCTCGCTGGGCGAATTGGACCTGGTGGCGGAGGACGGCCAGACGCTGGTGTTTATCGAGGTCAAAGCACGGCGGAGCGGAGAATTCGGGGGTGCGATCCATGCGGTGCATCGTCAGAAACAGCAGAAGCTCGCACGATTGGCTTCCCAGTTTCTCGCTCAGCGTCATTGGATGGAGCGGTCCTGCCGTTTCGACGTGGTGTTGCTCCAAGCGACCGAGACCGCGGAGCTGAGAGTTGAACATATTCAGAATGCCTTCGACGTTCCGAGCGGCGACCTGCGCTAAAACACCATGATCCAACTCGTCCATGTGACCAAGCAGTACGACCGCCGGCCGGCGCTTTCGGACGTGACCTTGGAAGTCCAGAAGGGCGAATTTGTGCTCTTGATGGGGCCAAGCGGCGCCGGAAAATCGACGCTCTTGAGAATGTTGATCGGTGCCGAACGGCCGGACCAGGGACAGGTGTTCGTCAACGGCAAGAATGTCGGCACGCTCAGGGCGTCGGAGGTGCCGTATCTGCGACGCAAGGTCGGAACCGTCTTCCAGGATTTTCAGTTGCTGGTCAAGAAATCCGTCTTTGACAACGTCGCCCTGCCCTTGCTGGTTCAAGGAGTGTCGCAAGTCGACATCAAGCGCAAGGTGACGGAAGCGCTGCGCGCCGTCGGCGTGGAACACAAGCGGGATCAATTGCCGATGAGTCTTTCCACCGGCGAGCAGCAGCGAGTCTGTATTGCGCGGGCGATCGTGAACGGACCGGTCGTGCTGCTGGCGGACGAACCGACGGGCAATCTGGACCCGGCCTTGACGGGGGAAATCATCGAACTTTTCAAGTTAATCAATGCGCGCGGCACAACGGTCATCGTTGCCACGCATGACCCTTCAGTCATGACGCAGGTTAACCGCAGGGTCGTGACACTGACCAAAGGCGCTCTCATGGCGGACGGCCAGGTGATCCGGTGAGGACGATCTTCTACCTGCTCCGCGAGGCCTGGGCGAACATCTGGACCAATCGCACGACCACCGTCGTAGCGATTTTCACGACCGCGTTCACCCTTGCCTGCGTCGGGATCTTCCTGCTGCTCTATGTAAATCTGCGTGCCGCCGCCGGCTGGCTCCAAGAGGACATCAAGATCATGGTATATCTGGAGGATCGGGCCGCCGGGTCGACCGTGTCCGACCTGGAACAGCAGTTACGGGTCGATCGCGCGGTCTCGGCGCTGCATTTCATTTCCAAGGACCAGGCTCTCGGGGAATTTCGAGCGCAGTTCCCTTCCGATTCGCATCTCCTCGAAGGGCTGGGACAAAATCCGTTGCCGGCTTCCTTCGTCGTGACATTGGCACCGGCGTACCGATCTCCGGATGCCGTCAAACGCTGGGCCGAACGCACATCCGTGCTCGCTGGGGTGGAAAAAGTCGACTATAATCAGGACTGGATCGATGCCCTGTCCACCGTCATACGGTCGATCGAGTTGGTCGCCATCGGAATCGGTCTCATCCTTTCAGCGGCGGCCGTGACGATCATCGCCAACACGATCAGGCTGACGTTGTTCGCCCGCCGGGAAGAAATCGCCATTCTACGGTTGATCGGCGCCACGAAGGCGTTCATTCGTATTCCCTACCTGCTCGAAGGCGCGGTCCTCGGCGGACTGGGAAGCGCAGTTTCCTTGTTCATGATCAAGGCGCTGTACGAACTGTTTCGGCATCAAATGCAGACAACGGGACGATTGCGGGGCCTGGAACAGCTGACGACATTTTTCCCCCTGTCCATGTGCCTGCTGCTCGTCGGGGTAGGCGTCGTGCTGGGGTGCGCCGGGAGCTTCGTCTCTCTGCGACGGTTCGACGAGGCCAAGGTATGAAGGCGCGGCTAGCCTGCTGGATCGCAGCATCAGCAGTCATTGCTCTCTCGATACCCGCCAGCGCCATTGCGGACTCCATCAACGACAAAATCGCCCGGGAACGAAAAACCCTGGAGCAGCTCAAGGACCAGATCGAAGAGAAACGGCGTCAAGCGGACGAAGCGGGAAAAAAACGTGAATCCATCCTGCAGGGGATTCAGACGCTGGATGAGCGGCACATGCGCTACCGGCAGTCTCATCAGGACATCAGTCGCAAGCTGCGTAAGAAGGACCAGGAAATCGAGGCGATCAACGCCCAGATCGCCCGGCTGCACGACGGCGTGCAGGTCCGGCAGGAAGCGATCCTCGCCCGGCTGCGTGTCCAATATATGGAGGGCCGGTTCGGACATTGGAAACCGTTGCTTACCTCCGACTCCTACGGTGATTTCCAGCGCCGCCTGCGCTATCTCTCCGCGGTGTCGGCCCGCGATTACGCCCTCATCGAAACGTTCAAGTCCGACATGGCGAGCATGCAGGAGGCCGAGCGGCAGCGCGAGGCGGCACGCGTGGGCATGGTGGCGTACAAACGCACCACCGAAAAGCACCTGGACGAGATCAAAGCGGTCAAAAAAGAAAAAAGGGTCTATCTGGCCAAGCTGACGCAGGAGAAAGAATCGTATGAACGGGCGCTGCAGGAACTCGAGCGCTCCGCTTCGCGCATCGACAGCCTACTTCGGGAATTGGAGCAGCGCCGTCGGGCGGCCGCGGCGAGGCCGCCGTCGAGTTCGCTGTCAAAGGGCATTAAAGGCGGGCTTCCATGGCCTGCCGAGGGGAGCGTGTTGACCTATTTCGGGCGGCAGAAGCATCCAACCTTCAACACCTATGTGCAGCGAAAGGGTATTGAGATTCGCACCTTAGAAGGAAGCGCGATCCATGCCGTCATGCCGGGCACGGTGGTGTATGCAGACTGGTTGAAAGGCTACGGACTCGTTATAATCCTCGATCATGCGAATGGCTTTTTTTCGCTCTACGCACATGCCTCAAAGATCCTGACCACGGTCGGGGCGCAGGTCACTTCAGGGCAGGCGATCGGTGAAACCGGTGATACGGGCATGACGGGCGAAAATACTTTATACTTCGAATTGCGCGAAGGGGCGGAACCGGTTGATCCCCTCCACTGGCTAGCAAAGCGATAGGCAACAAAGGACGTCGGGAAAGGACGCATATGGAACAGAACCAACGACGGCGATCTTGGATGCTGGGGCCGATGGTCGTGGTAGCCCTGCTGTTCGGCGTATTGATCGGCAAGGGATGGGAACGGACCGGCCATGCCACCGAGACCTATGAAGAATTGCGGACGTTTTCGGAGGTCTTGAGCCAGGTCCAAAAGAACTATGTGGACGACACCAAGGTCAAGGATCTGGTCCAGGGAGCCATTCGCGGCATGCTCTCGACGCTCGATCCGCACTCGGCCTACATGACTCCGGAAATGTACAAGGAGATGCAGGTCGAAACCAAAGGCGAATTCGGCGGCGTCGGCATTCAAATCGGCGTCAAAGAAAACCGCTTGGCCGTGATTGCTCCCATCGACGGCACCCCGGCTCAGCGGGCCGGCATCAAGGCGGGCGACTACATCACAAAGGTCAACGACGAATCGACGAAGGACCTGTCCTTGATGGACGCCGTCCAGAAAATGCGGGGGCCCAAGGGCACCAAGGTCAATCTCACCATTCAAAGGGACGGCACGGCCGATCCGCTCCAGTTCACCCTCGTCCGGGATACCATCAAAATCGAAAGCGTAAAATCGAAGGTCCTCGATAACATCGGCTACGTGAAACTGACGCAGTTTCAGGAAGCCACTGGGCGCGATTTAGGCAGAGTCCTGAAGCAGTTCAAAGAGCAAAAGGTGCAATCCACGATTCTCGACCTCCGCAACAATCCCGGGGGTCTCTTGACGGCCGCCGTAGAAGTGTCCGAACAATTCCTGCCGAACGGCAAACTCGTGGTGTATACGAAGGGCCGGGAAAGCAAAAAGGACGAGTGGTTCGCGAAGGGCAGGGATCAGATGGACGACTCGCCCATGATCATTCTCGTCAACGAAGGCTCGGCCAGCGCGTCGGAGATCGTGGCGGGTGCGTTACAAGATTATGGCCGGGCGGTGATTGTCGGCACGACGTCGTTCGGGAAGGGGTCCGTCCAGACGATCCTTCCGCTAGGGGACGGCTCCGGACTGAGGCTCACAACCGCCAAATATTACACTCCGAAAGGCCGGTCAATCCAATCAACCGGCATCACTCCCGATATCGTGATCAAGCCCCAGCCGGCGACCACCTTGGCCAAAGCGGAGGGCAAGCCCGGTGAAAAAGAAGCCGACGCCAAGGCCTCGAAAGCGCCCGTGGGGGCCGGGCCAGGAAGGGAACAGTCCGCCGCGACGCCGAAAGGCGCCGAGGACGGCGTCCAGAAGAATGGAGCCGCACCCGCAGCGCCTCCTCTGGATCTCTCGGGCGAGCCTTCATTGGATCAGGACGTGCAGCTGCAAAAGGCGGTGGAGCTGCTCAAGACCTGGAAAATTTTCAAGGAGCTTCGGCCGTCGTGAATTAGTCCGAACGCCGACGCAGGTCTTCAATCGCCTGAAGCAGGGTTTCCTCAGAGCCCGAGAATCCGGGCATCGTGCGGAGCATGTGCGAGCGCACGAGCGTCTCCAAGTCTGATAGCGTCGCGATATTGAGGCGGCTGTAGAGATATGCGACCAGCGATTCAGAGAGGCCGGGCAGTCGGACCCAGCCTTTGATCTGCTCAGGGAGGGGCATTCTGAGCGTTTCGAGCGTCAGAATCCTGCCCGTCCGCAGAAACTCTTCGATTTTTCCCGACAACTCGCTTCCAATACCGTCAATGTCTTCGAGCGCCTGCCGTCGTGCCACTTCGGCGACATCTTCCTCCAGCGCTAATAGTGCCTCGGCGCCGCGCCGGTAGGCGCGCACGCGGTAAGGATTGGCCCTCTTCGCGGCAAGGAGTTCCGCGATGGTTCGAAAGAGGGCAGCGAGCTGTTGATTGTGTTCCGGTACTGCCATGGACGGTTTCCCTGTTTCGGTGTCGGCGCATTCTCCGCCTGTCGGCCAGGCGGCGGCCGGTTGATTGACAACCGGAATTGCCGTTCCCTAGGATGATAGAAATGGCTGACGCGTTGCAAATCCACGTCAACGGCCAGGTACGCGATTGCCCGTCCGGCTGGACGGTCGGGGATCTGCTCCGGGAACTGGACATCACGAGCGAACGAGTCGCCGTGGAGTTGAATCTGGAAATCGTCGACCGCAAAGACTTTGAGCTGCGGGGTCTGAGGCAGGGAGACCGGCTAGAGATCTTGAGCTTCATCGGCGGCGGACTGGACTAGGATCGAACAAGGAAGGGACAGACCGATGTATGACGATCGATTGGTAATCGCCGGTCGGGAGTTCAAGTCCAGGCTCTGGGTAGGCACCGGCAAGTACAAAGACTTTGAGGAAACCAGGAAAGCTATCGAAGTGTCGGGAGCCGATGTTGTGACGGTCGCTGTGCGCCGCGTCAACATCACCGATCGGTCGAGGGAGAATCTGCTCGATTTTATCGATCCCAAGAAATACACAATTTTGCCGAACACGGCAGGCTGCTATACGGTGGAGGACGCTCTCCGCTATGCACGGCTCGCCCGCGCGGCAGGGGTGTCCGACCTGATCAAGCTGGAAGTGCTCGGAGATGAGAAAACGCTGTTCCCGGACACGGCGGGATTGATTGAAGCGGCCAAAATCCTGATCAAGGAAGGATTCATTGTCCTGCCGTACACCAACGATGATCCTGTTGTTGCCAAAAAACTCGTGGATGTCGGGTGTCCCGCGGTCATGCCGTTGGCCGCGCCGATCGGGTCAGGCCTCGGCATCCGCAATCCGTACAATTTAAAGATCATCATGGAAACGGTCAAAGTCCCGATCATCGTCGATGCCGGCGTCGGGACCGCCTCGGATGCGGCGTTGGCCATGGAATACGGTGCCGACGCCGTCCTGATGAACACTGCGATCGCGGGCGCGCAAGACCCCATTGCGATGGCGGAAGCCATGAAGTATGCGGTGAACGCGGGCCGCCTTGCGTATAAGGCGGGACGAATTCCGCGTAAGCTGTACGCTACGGCGAGCAGCCCCATCGAAGGCATGCTTTAGCAGAATGCTGAAAACGCCACATCTCACCCGCCACACCCTGCGCACGCCGAGGCGTGCGCTTTACCCGTTGCTCAGCCTCCGATCTGGCGCGCCGGGTGAGAACGGTTACGACTCGCCTCTTTCGCTCGCTGCGGCCTTGCTGCCGTGAAACCGCGTCTCGGGATATCGATCGCCCGGCGATCGGCGTAGGGCGGGTGAAGTGAATCGCCGGGCGGGTGGGTGAGAAACGGAACCCGTTTTGACATTCTGCGAAAAAGCGCTCCATGCCGTCGTTAAAGTCCCGCCTTCTCGTCGTCACGGATCGTCACCAGACCAAGGGCAGACCATTGGTCCCCGTCCTTGCGCAGGCCTTGAAAGCGGGGAGCCCTGCCATTCAAATTCGTGAACGGGACCTCTGCGCGACAGACCTGTTTGCTCTTGTCGGTGAGATCACCCATCTCGCAGCAGCGGGCGGCAGCCAGGTTCTGATGAACGACCGGATCGACGTCGCCCTCTCATTCGACGGCGTCGGCGTACATCTGCGCAGCGACAGTCTTCCGGTGGCGGTGGCACGCCGATTGATTGGATCCAATCGACTGCTCGGCGTCTCCGTGCACTCGTTGAGCGAGGCAATGGACGCGGAACAGGGCGGAGCCGATTACCTCGTGCTCGGTCCGATCTACGCGACGCCGTCAAAGCAGATATACGGGGAGCCGCTCGGTCTGGCGACGTTGGAACAAACCGTGCGAGCCGTCCGTGTGCCGGTTGTCGGCATCGGCGGTGTGACCGCGGGCCGGGCACGCAACATGCGCGCCGCCGGCGCGTTCGGCGTCGCGGTGATCACCGCGGTGCTCGGTGCAGACGATGTCGACGCGGCGACGCGAGCGCTGTTCGACGCGGTGACCGGCTCATGATCATCGACGCGATGCCCTGATTTTACGCGCTGGAATCGGCCGTCTAGTTGACCGTGAAAATAACGAGTGTTAAAATCCGCTCAAGACTTGGTATTTGCGATTTACGAGGAGTTATCGCTTGTCCCAGGTGGCGCGATGGCGGATAAAGGAACTC
>JBKPSD010000044.1:0-22973 GCA_046734935.1 Nitrospirota bacterium | reverse complement strand
CCTCCATTTATACCTGTGGTCTTTACATACGTACAAAGCCGGCGAATTCAGGCCTTTTGATCAGCGGCGCAATATCCAGCCTCAAGCGCTGATGCGATGCTTGTTAATCACTTGCGTTTGGCCGCGAGAGTACGTTCCACTGGTGTAAGCAGTGTTTCCATAAACTGAGGTCGTAGCATTTAGCTGTCTGGAGAGGTGTACAGGCTTTGATTCGTTCGAGTTTGATTATCCACAATCGTCCTGAATTGAACACAAGCAAGCCTCGAATCCACCTCACTGGGCAAGTCTGCCGCCAATCCTGACTCAATGACCGCCCCACATCATACTGATTGTTGGTGAAGCGCCCGCGTGTCCGCCGGAGCTTATCGCCCTTGTGAGGCTGAATCAGCGTCCATTTCTCTTTTGCGCTTTCGCGGGGCCATTGGTGAACGGATTTGGGCAGTCAACTGTGGCTGTCAGCTTACCGGTGATTCGTTCGTTGGACCCACGGGGCTATACATGTTCGGCTTTAGCTTAATGATTGGAGGTGAGAAAATACGCCCTTCGGAAACGCAGGCGGGCTGAAAGTCGCTCGAAGCATCGCCTGCCTATCGACTATGAAGGGAGCCAGATATGAAGCGCCTAGCTGCTAGTCTCCTCGTGCTGATCATTCTGCTAGAGGGATGTTCCACGATCTCAGAGAAGCACAGTATTGCGTCATCGGCCACGACCCATTACGAACGGCGGTGCGGTCAGCCCCTTCCGCTCGACCCGCTTGATAGCACAGGACAGCCGCTGCCAGCCGAACGAGTTGCATTGGTGAGACATCAGTTTTCTGCTTCTGCCTTTGACACTGCCAGTGCGCTTGGAGTGCTGCCGTTTCTTGATCGCCTGTTGAGTCTTGAGGAGGAAGTCGGGCTACACGGCGAAGGCCCGGCGTTTGCCTATGTGCGAGAGCGTCGCCATATCACTGACCGGATCACATTGGGCATCCTTGATGTGTCGAGCGCTGCCGTCGAGGCCGACTGCGAACAACGCCGCGCCGCTTTATTGGCCGAGCACTTGCAAAAAACTCTCGATGAGCGCGAGCGCACGTATACTGTATTGGGCTTGCTCGGCAGCGGCATCTTGACGATTATCAGCGGCGGCATTGGCATCGGCGCAAACAGCATCGGTGTGTTTAACACGGCGAACATTGCCACGGTCATCGGAGGAGCGAGCGAACTCATTTTTGGAACCGCCGCCTTGACTGACACCACCGCCCGAAGCGACTTTCATCACGAACGCAATCTCCTTAGAGACATCTGGACGGGCGAAAACAGCACCTTTGCACCAGCCATCTGGTCGTTTTTCAACAGGCGCCTGTTGGAAGAGCCGGTTCAGCGGACATTTCGAGAAAACCTCATCGCGCAATGGGAAGAGGAAGGTAGGCTCGGTCCTGCCGGATCGGATGTCTACCAGCATCGAATTGACCTATTTTTTGGAGCGGGAGGTCGCTACACCGTCGACGAACTCCGAGACCGAGCCGCCATGCTGGACCTCGTAGCAAACGAGATTAGCCTGATGAATCAAGGACTGAACGGGTTGATCCGCGAATTATTAAAACGCGACAAAGTATGATTGATAGGCAACTGTGTCAACCCGTTTGGACGAATTCGTGAGTGGGCGCTGAGGTTCCAAAGCTGCTCATCATGAGCATCTACTTGGCTGTTTGCGAACCCTCATCCGCGTCATAACTCATTGTAAAGTGGTGCGCCCGACAGGAGTTGAACCTGTAACCCCCAGATCCGTAGTCTGGTGCTCTATCCATTGAGCTACGGGCGCAAAGTAGGCAATGAGTGATGAGTTATGAATTGTGAGTTGAAGGAAGCTTGATGCGGACGAGAGGAGACCGCCTACCTGCTCACTCAGAACCCAGAACTCAGGACTCAAACTATGTGTGCAGCAGCCAGCGGTTATACAGGGCGCGAGGTTGACTGGTCAAGGGCGCGAAGATGCGGACAGTTCTCTAATATATTGGTTTGCTTACCTCGGATGAGTGCAGGCTCTCGGCCCCTGCCTTATTGAGTGCCGTGACCGTGAAGTAATAGGTACTGCCCCCGACGAGATTGCCTACCGTATACGTTATCGCTGTTCCCACCGAAACCGGGGCGCCGTAGGCGCCCGATTTCGTTCCCATATAGACGTTATATCCCGCCAGATCGGTCTCGGTATTCGGCGTCCATGTAAGTGTGGCCGTGCCGTTTGTGGTCGGTGGCGTTACGGTGAGCACGACAGGGATTGTTTGAGGGCTGTTGGAGGATCCCGCCGCCGTGACGGTAATGGCGGTGCTGTACGATCCGGCGAGGAGACCTGTCGTCGAGACGCTTGCGCTGATGCTGTCGGTCTCGGTCGTCGTCGTGCCGCTCATCACATTGAGTCCCAGCCATGCCGCCGTTTCGGTCAACGTCCAGGTCAAGGTGCCGCCGTTCGGGTTAGAGAGCATGATCGGTTTGGCGAGCGGGGAGGGGCCTCCCTGAACGCCGGAAAAACTTAAGCTGGTTGGATTCAACGCTATGCTCGGTGTGATGGAGCCCGAGCCGCTTCCACTGGTCCCACTGCCGCCCGTGACAACCAGCGTGACCGATACCGGTGTGACTTGTGTTCGGTCGTTCTTATCGGAAATGCTGATGCGGACGGTCCCACTATAGGTGCCCGCGGCCATGCCGGTGGCGTTGATTTGGACAGTGATCTGATCCTGCTCTCGTGCAATGGTTCCCGATGAAGGATTGATGGTCATCCACGCCGCGTCGCCGCTGGCGTTCCACGGCCGCGGCACGAGAGATTTTTTACTGAACGTGACGGTCTGAGGCGGCGGCGTAGGATTCGTGCTCGAAGCGCTGTATGTCAACACTGTGGGTGCAACAGGGAAGGCAAGTCCTTCTGAGGCCATCGCGACCACCGTTGCTGCCGCGACAATAAGCGCCGCGCCGTTTGTCATCAGAGTCGCCGCCCGATTGGCGTGCTTCATGGCCGCCTCCTGTTTTTACGACAGCGCTGTAGAAGCAACGCATATGCCACTGTTTTCCGCGGACAGCTTGTCCGGTACGCCCGGCAATTTGCTTGATTTTTCGAGGATGGCGAGGGGTGGCAACACTCGTCCGTAGGCTAGACCCGCTGCCGTTGCGCAGGTTTGCGCAGTGTCCTGTCCGCGCGCGTCCAAAAGCAGAAGAACAATTAAATAACGTGCAGATTCTGAAAACTTCAGTAGGATAGGCCTAGCATCGTCAAGGAGTGAGCCGGCCATGCCAATTCTTCGTGTCGTGTCAGATGATGCGCTCCCCGGAATCGCCGCGGCGCCATCCAGGTTTCCGGTCACACTCATTGTGCAATGGTGTGTCGGTCTTGTAGCGGCTTTCGCGTTGGGGACCTGGCTTGTCTGGTGGGGCGCCCTGGTGCAGCGCGCGTTTACATTGGACGACATCCGGTCGGCTTGTCAGCGCGTGATGCCGGAGACTGTTGAGCGCTGCATCGATACGGTGACCATCCAACGGGGAGGTGCAAGACGATGAGGCGGCGGACCGGGGTCGCTTCGTGTCTCATAATTTTCCTTCTCATCGGAGCCCTCGAACGCAACGGTTTTGCAGAGGACGCCATCCAGGAGAAGCGGCCGAGGCTGGAACTCGGCCTCGCCGGCTGGGTCATGACCCAGGGCGAGACCAAGTGGGCGCACAATGCGTCGAACCTCCCTGGGCCTGTCCAACTCGGCAATCCGACCTCAAAGCTCACATACAAGGACGTCGGCACCAACATCATCGAAGGGACCGTGCGCTTATGGGTCACGCCTAAGTGGTTCGGCCGGCTGACGGGCGGATTTGGTGCGATCGGAGGAGGGCGGCTGACCGACGACGATTATTTGGCCGCCGACGGAGGAGCGCCGTCTTCACAGACGTTTAGTGACATTAAAGGTGACAGTACGTGGTATGTAAACGCGGATGTTGGAAGGCGGGTCGTAGAGTTTCCTCAGTCACGAGGTTACCTGGACCTCTTCGGCGGCTACCAATTCTGGTATCAACGTTATACGGCCAACGGGGTAGGCCAGCAGGTGTGTTCGACGGCCGGGCAAACAGCCCTCGATCCGCCGCTATGTACTCCGAACGCTTCGTTGAGCAGCGCCATCCCGGTGATCACGAACACCACCCAATGGCACTCCATTCGTGTCGGGGGATCAGTCGAGTATCGTTTCACCCGCCGCTTCAGCGTTCAAAGCACGATTGCCTTGATTCCCCTGAGCATTCTGGACAACAAGGACGTCCATCATCTGCGCCCTGATCTTAGCCAGAATCCGAGTCTGTCGATGTTGGGATACGCCGTTGGGGCCGATGCCGACATCGGTGCGCGGGTCATGATCATCAGAAACCTGTTCGCCAGCGTCGGTTACCGCGTTTGGTGGAACAGGATGGTCGATGGCACTGTCACCTTTCATGGTAGTGATGGCTCCACGAGCGACTTCGATCTGACGGAGTTTCAAACGTTCCGTCACGGCCTCACGTTCGGCTTAAACTATTCCTTTTAAGCGGCTGTTCTCGCTCCTCAAACCTTCAACGCACGATCCCGGGAAACGTCTTTTCCACAGACGGTGGGTGGGGAGAGAGAAGACTGTACGCGTCGGGCTCTCCGTTCATTGCGGCCTTGCTGGCGGCGATTTTCAAACTGCCAGTGCTGATGAAACAGTTAGCGGCGGCGACCGGAAGGCATCGTTTCGTCTTCATAGCGGGTGAAGAGCCGTCTGGCTTCGGGATGCAGGTGCCCCGAGTGCCCGTAGGGGATGCCGATCGTGCGGAAGAGGGGTGTCAGTTTGCCGTCCGGATGGAGATAGCCGGCGCGCAGCGGCACCGTCCGTTTGCTGTGCTTGATCAAGCGGCATGGTGTTGCACGGATGGACGTCAGCCACTCGGCGATGTCGTGGGGATTGCCGATCGAGGCCGAGAGAAGCAGGAGTCTGGCCTGCGACGGACAGAAAATAATCGTTTCTTCCCAGACGACCCCCCGTTCCGGATCCGCCAGGTACTGGGACTCATCCATGATGACGAGTCCCAGCGTATCGAGCCGCAGGTCGATTTCGCCGCCGGCCGCGTCATACAGCAAGTTCCGTAGAATTTCCGTCGTCATGATCAACAGCGGCGCTTGGCCGTTGTCCCGGCGGTCCCCGGTCAGGATGCCGACGCGTTCTGGGCCGAAGATCTTGCAGAACTCCGTGTACTTCGTGTTCGACAAGGCCTTGAGCGGCGACGTGTAGATCACCGTGCGATTGTCGTCCATCGCGCGCCGCGCCGCCTCAACAGCGACGTACGTCTTGCCGCTCCCCGTCGGCACGCTCACGATGACGTCCCCTTCCTGAAGCTGGGCGAGCGCCTCCTCCTGCCAAGCGTCGGGAACGAACGGTTGCGGCGGCGGGACGCCTATGCCTTCCAGCCAGGCGGCCAATGAGACTGCCGGTTCATGATGCTCCGGCTCGTGATGAGAAACTTGAGACCGAGGTCTCAGCGCCGGTCTCGGCCGCTCCACAGCCTCCCGAAGGGCAGGATGGTTGGGCTGCGCCTGACGCTCACCGATCAACGCCATTAAGTCCGATTCGAAGCCCTGGCGATTGTCGGCGGAATGGCGCAACAGGAGCTCGATCAACCGGCGTTTGCCGGCACGAAAGTGGCGGTGGACCCGGCCGCGCGCCAATCGGTGTAGAAGAGCGACCGGTTGTTGGACGAGAAGTTTCTCGAGTTCGTCGGTGGTCATTTCAAGGCTCAGTCATTCATTGATCGTCAACGGTCAGCTTCCACTCACGGCAGCTCCTCGAGCACGCCGCGCCGCAGAGTGGCGATCGCCTGGGAGGCGCAGTCCGCCAACGACGGATGGGTGTGCCTTAGTCCGTGAATTTGTGAGAGAAACTCCAAGGTACGTGCCAACAAACGATAGATATCGCCTTCGGCCATCGTGGTCTTCTTGCAGAGCCCGATCCAGGTGAGTGTCGGGTCCGAGATCCACTGCTCCGTGACCGCGGCGATGTCCGCGCGCAGTAGGGGAGGATCTTCATAGGGCGATAGCGTCTCGGCGAGCTTGCGCACCTGCGCGAGCAGCGAGCCCAAGCCGGGGCTGATGCGGGGAAAGGCGCCCGGCCGGTCGTCGTCGTGCGCGATGCTCGACATCACGGCCGCGAGCAGCGCCGGCGAGGCCCCCGTGAAGGCTTCGGCGCGAACAAGTTCGGTGATCAACAGCGAATGGTCGATGCGGATCAGCCTGGCCCATTCGCCGGTCTCGGTCAGGTGGGCCGTCGGCGACAAATAGCCGAACTGCTGCAGCGCATCGATCTTTTCTTGAAAGCGGTGCCAGAGACTGGTTCGCAATGCTTGAATCGCCTTCATATGACGCTGCTGCTCCTGGCGGAGCTTCGAGGCGTGCGCATGGTCTTTCTGGCAGGCCGAACGCGAGGGGCAGGTGGGACAGGAAAAATCACCCAAGGTTTGCACGATGGCGTCCGGAATCAACTCTTCTTTGGGAACGATGATGGGAAGAACGGGAATACGCGGCGGCAGCTCCTCGAGTTCTCGAAGAAGTTGTTCGATACTTTCCGGTGTACACCAGGGATAGACAGGCGCTTCCTCGCAGTCCAGCATGTGGTCGAAGACTTCCGTGACGATCGCGGCCGGGACCTCGGTGATCGCGCCGCCGTGACGTAACAGGGTCACCATCGGGCTTTTCTGGCCCTTGCTCCGATATTGCCGGAGCACGACTCCTCGGCTCTTTGAAAGACCGGCCACGCGTCCCGGCGTCAGAAAATGAAAGCGGGCGGCTACTTCCGGCGGCTCGTGTCGTCTGGCCGGTGCCCGGTGCGCACGCTGCCGGCGAACGTGGTCGAATAACTGCCATTGCGAAATCCAGTCGGTGCACACACGCGGTCCATAGGGCTCGAGTTGCCGGTGCACATCGTCGAGTTTTCGCTCCAAGACCTCGGCGCGCTGATTCAGCTGAAACTGCGCAAAGCTCTTCGCGAGGATGGGCTGCATTTGATCGAGCGGATGCGCTTTGAGGAGGTTCAACACCATCGGATAACTGATCACGAACTGGCTATTGATCGCCTCCGGCTGGCCGGTCAGCCCCTTGGTGATGACGCCGAGCTCGATGTAGGGCGACGGCGTGACGATCGCAAAGCCCACGAGGTCCTTCCCGCGGCGGCCGGCGCGCCCGGCGATCTGCTGGACTTCCCCGATCGTGAGGTCGGTGAAATCGCGCGCTTTTCGGATGCTCGATTGCGTGATGATGACGGTCCGCGCGGGAAAATCCACGCCGGCCGCCAGGGTAGTCGTCGCGAAGACGGCATCCAGGCAGCCGTGGCGCATCAGCTCTTCGACCGCGATTTTCCAGGAAGGCAGATGCCCGGCGTGATGCGCCGCGACGCCGATCCGTTGGACGGTGGGAATCAACGGATGATCGGCGATACTCGGATATTGGCTGATCACCTGCTCAAGGACCTTGGCGATCGCCTCCTGACGGGGCGGAGGCAGGAAGGAGCGGGTATGGTCGAACGACTCCATCGCTTCGTCGCACGCGCGTCTGGACGTCAGGAACACAATGGCCGGAGTGAGGTGTTTCTGCCGGAGAGAGTCGACGAGATCAACCGGATGAATCGACGGAGGCATTCAGCTTCATTCCCTTTGAGATGACCACGATGCCGGAATCCGTGACGTGAAAGCGCTGGGCATCGGCCGCACGGTCGTATCCGATTTCCGTTTTTGCCGGAATGTCGACGTCCTTGTCGATGATGGCCCGCCTGATGCGGCAATGTTCGCCGATCACCACGTTCTCCATAATGACGGATTCACGAACGTCCGCATGGTCCTGAACCCGTACGTTCGGGGATAGGACGGACGTCTGGACGCGCCCTCCCGAGATGATGCATCCGCCGCAGACGATCGAGTCGAGGGCGACGCCCATGCGGCCGCCCTGATAGTCTTGCGCGAACACGAATTTGGCCGGGGGATTCTGACCCTGATACGTGCGGATGGGCCACTGCTGGTCATACAGATTGAAGAGCGGATCGACGGCGACGAGATCGAGGTTGGCTTCCCAATAGGCGTCGAGCGTTCCGATATCACGCCAGTATTTGACGGCCTTCTTATTGGCGTCCTGAAAATTGAAGGCATAGACGCGGCGTGAGCCGATCATGCGCGGAATGATGTTTCTGCCGAAATCGTGCGGCGTGTCCTCCTGGGCGTCTGCGATGAGTTCTTCGCGCAGGCTTTTGGCTTTAAAGAGGTAAATGCCCATCGAGGCAAAGGCCTTGGTGGGATCGCCCGGAATGTGGTTGGCGTTGGCGGGCTTTTCATGGAACTCCCGCACGGCAAAGTCCTCGTCAACGCTCATGATGCCGAATCGCCGGGACTCCTCGATCGGGATATCGAGGGCGCCAACCACCACGTCCGCATTCTTCGCCACAAGCCAATGGAACATCTCCATATAGTTCATCTTATAGATGTGGTCGCCGGCGAGAATGAGGACATATTCAGGTTGGTCGGCGTCAAGTAGAAACAAGTTCTGATACACGGCATCGGCGGTGCCCCGATACCATTCTTCGCTGATTCGTTGCTGCGGTGGAATCGAGGCGATAAATTCTCCCAGTTCGGCGTTGTACACGTCCCATCCCGTGCGGATGTGCCGGTCCAGGGAGTGCGACTTGTACTGAATTAAGACGGCCACTTTCCGCAGACCGGAATTGAGGCAGTTACTGAGCGTGAAGTCGATGATGCGGTACTTGCCGCCGAAGGGCACGGCGGGCTTCGCCCGATGTTCGGTGAGCGGATGCAGCCGCTCTCCCCGGCCTCCGGCGAGCACCATCGTGAAGATGTTTTCCATCGCCGCGATTGTAGCAGGAAGCCTCTGCAAATAGAAAGAAAGCGAATCCGTTGACATCCGGGGTTCGGCAGTCGATACTACGCAAGACGAAAGCCGTTGTTCATTCAAGCGGTGGGTTGGAAGGGGTGGATATGAAAGAGGATGTGCTGATGTCATCCCTGGCGAAAAAAGGCGTGTCGCCCTCAAAGAAAAAGCCGGCGCGTGAGGATCAAGAAGGCCTCCAATGGCGGCTGGAACACCTCGAATCGCAGATGCAGAAACTCTCCGAATTGGTCCGGGACCACGCAGAAGATGTCGACCGCTTGGTCCGGATCGTCGCCGAAGACCGGAACGCAATTCGCCAGCAACTGCTGCGCAAACACCATGAACAGGTCCGCGTCCGCAAACACTTGCGCGCCTCGAATTCGAAGCCGGGTGTCGGTCTGTAGTTACCTGCCGAGTCGTTACTCACGGCTTTCTCCCTCCGTCTTCCGATGGCATGGCCGATGACCGGTCGGAACTAAGTGCTGATTTATGCTCGGATTATTTGCATCATATGTAGGACACTGTATAATGCAGCTGTCGATCATATGATCGCTTCAATGCGCATCGGTTGTCTGCGGGGAACCATACGTGTGTCGGCAAGATAGGCGATGGACCTCGTGTTCGATTGGGCTGCTCGCCGGTCTGCTCTTCTTGTCAGCGTCTCAAGCACCAGCTGCACCGCCGGCTCCTCCGTCCGTTGAACAACGTCCGCCGGCCTCGATCCGGCTCTCTCTCGCGGACGCGCTGGGCTTGTTTCTCCAGCAGAATCTCGATGTTCTGATCGCCAAGTACGGCATCGAATACAGCAAAGGACAACAGATCACCGCCAGGCTGTTCCCCAATCCGGTCATGTCAATCGGGAACCTGGCCTCCTTCACACAGGGCCACACGGCGGGCAACAGCGGGCAAATCTTCGTCCAGGCTCAGCAGCTATTCGAGCTGGCGGGCAAGCGCGGCTACCGCATTGAAAGCGCGGGATTCGGCGCGCAGTCCGCCGAGGCGGCCTTCGAGGATGCGGTTCGACAGCTGGGCTTCACCGTCAAGGACAGCTATTATCGGGTGCAGTTGGCGCAGCGCCGGCTGGCGATTGCGGAGGAGAACCGCGACCGGTTTTCGCGAATACTCGACATCAATACGATTCGCTTCAAGAAGGGCTACATCGCCGAAGTCGACCTGATTCGGATCCGGCTGCAGACGGTCGATTTTCATTCCCAGGTCATTCAATCCTTGCAGGAAGCCGAAACGGCCCGCGGGGATCTGCGCCAACTTTTGCGCCTCTCGCCCGCGACGACGCTGGAGTTGACCACGGATTTGGAGTTCAAACGCATCGACCCTGAGATCGGAAAGTTGCGGGTCGTCGCGATCGATGTGCGGCCGGACGTACGGTCGAAACGCTTTACCCAGTCCCAACGTGAAGCGGACCTGCGGCTCGCCAAGGCGTACCGCGTGCCGGACTTGACGGTGGGCACGGGATACGCCGTCCAAGGCGCCCAAGGTCCCGACAATCCGCAGCAGTGGGCGCTCAATTTCGGCATGCCGCTTCCGCTGTTCAATCGCAATCAAGGCGGCATCCGGCAGGCCGAAGTGGCGGTGCAGACCGCCGAGGCCGACTTGAATAAGGCCCTTAATGTGGTCGAAAATGAAGTGGAAGTCGCTTACCGGAATCTTATGCACAGCCGGCGGTTGGTGGAAGCCTACGTCGGCGGAGTGCTGGACGATGCGCGCGCCACCTTCACGATCGTCGAACGGGCGTATGAACGCGGAGGCGCCACCATTCTCGATCTGCTCGATGCCGCCCGTACCTCACGGACGATCCAACAAAATTACATCGAAGCGTTGTTCAACTATCAGCGCAATGTGCTCCAACTCGAATCGGCGGTAGGCCAAGAGATCGCTTCATGATGACGACTCGTCACCGGTATGTCGCTCCGCTGTTGGCCATTGCCTTCTTAGGAGTGACGGCCTGCGGCAAGGGCGACCAGCCGGCGAACTCGGATGCCGCCACGCCGCCTCACGGCAAGACCGCCGCAGTTCCACGTGACTCCGCGTCGCGTGTGGAAACGGGTGTCGTGGACTATAGCGGACTTCAACAGGACCTGGGTCTGTCGGGCAAAATTGCGTACGGCGAGGACCGGTATTCCAAAATCTCCTCCCCGCTCCAGGGGCGCGTCGTTGAAGTGCGAGCCCACTTGGGCGACCGCGTGAAGGCAGGAGACGTTCTGCTGGTCGTCGACAGTCCCGACATTGCCCAGGCCTATTCGGAGTACGTCAAAGAAGATTCGGACCTGCAATATGCCACTCGATCCCATGAACTCGCCAAGGATCTTTATTCGAACAAGGCCTTGCCGCTCAAGGATCTCAAGCAGGCCGAAAACGAGCTGGTGAAGGCCAGAGCGGAATTCCGCCGCGCCAAAGAACGGCTGTTGTCCTTGCGCGTGCAGGCTGAGGAATTGAACAAGCCTGTCGACAAACAGCAGATCACGTCCCGGTTCGAGATGAAGAGTCCGTTGACCGGGATCGTTGTTGAACGCATGGTGACGCCGGGCCAATCAGTCGGAGGCGACGCCAACCAGGTGCTCTTCACGGTCGCCGATCTCGACATGCTGCAGGTTGTTGCGGACGTCTACGAACGTGACCTGGCGCTGGTGAAGGAGGGGCAATTCGCGAAGGTCAAGGTGGAAGCTTATCCCGATGTCGATTTCCCGGCGACCGTGGCGGCGGTGGGCGACGTGGTCGATCCGGCCAGCCGCACGATCAAGCTGCGGGCCTGGGTGAACAACCAGGACCATCGGTTGAAGCCCGAGATGTTCGCCCGCCTGCACATTCAAGTCGGGGATGCCACGAAGATCCTGGTCGTGCCCAAAGAATCGGTCCTCGAAGCCGACGGCAAACAATTCGTCTTTGTTGTCGAGGAACCGAATCATTACGTCAAACACGAGGTCAAAGTGTCGAGTTTCTCACCCGATCACATGCGCGTCATAGAGGGGCTGACGCCGGGCCAACGGATCGTGACGAAAGGCGCCGTGTTGATCAAAGGCCAAGAAGTCAAAGGTGGCTGAACGGGTGCACCCTCCTAGTTCGTACTTTCCCCGGGTCCATCGAGATAGATGATTGCCCGTCTCGTCGAGATGTCCCTCGTCCAGCGCATTCTGCTGTGCGCATTGGGAGTCGCGCTGTTCTTTGGGGGCCTCTACTCGTTTCACCTGCTCGACATCATCGCCTACCCCGACCCTTCACCTCCGATGGTAGAGCTGATCACCCAGAATGCCGGATGGTCGGCGGAGGAAATTGAACGGCAAATTACGATTCCCATGGAAGTGGCGCTCACCGGCATGCCCGGCTTGACCGACATCCGTTCACTGTCGATTTTCGGGCTCAGCGACATCAAGGTCTATTTCGATTTTGGCACCGACATCTTTCGTGACCGCCAGGAAGTGCTGAACCGCATCGCCTCCGTCGAGTTCCCTCCCGGCGTCCAACCGACGCTGTCTCCGTGGTGGGCCATCGCCGAGATCTACCGCTATGAGCTGACCGGACAGCCTGGGGTCAGCTTGACGGAACTGAAGACCGTCCAGGACTGGGAGGTGCGGCGCGCCTTCCGCCGCATCCCCGGCGTGATTGATGTCACGGCGTTCGGCGGCACAACCAAGGAGTACCACGTCGATCTCGATCCCGGCCGCTTGATCAGTTACGGCGTCAATCTGTCCCAGGCCATGACGGCGTTGCAAAACAGCAACGCCAACGTCGGAGGGAACTATCTCACCTTGGGCGCGCAGAATTATAACGTGCGGGGCGTCGGCCTGATCAATGGGATCGAGGACATCGAGAACGTCATGGTGGCGCAGAAGGAGGGGACGCCGATCTACGTGAAGACGCTCGGCAACGTCAATGTCGGCAGCCGCATTCGCCTCGGCAAGGTGGGCATTGATGACCGGGACGACGTCGTGGAAGGCGTGGTCCTGCTCCAGCGAGGCTACAAGGCGATGCCGGTGCTCGACAAGGTTCGTGAAAAAGTGGACGAGCTCAACACTTGGAAACTGCCGTCGGGCGTCAAGATCAGAACCTTTTACGACCGTACGGCGTTGATCAATACGACGGTGGAAACGGTCACCGACATCCTGCTGAGCGGCATGGTGCTGGTATTTGTGTTGCTCTACGTGTTTCTTGGAAATGTTCGGGCGGCCGGCATCGTCGCGCTCACGATTCCAATGTCGCTGTTGTTCACGTTTGCCATGATGGTCTTGGTCGGACAATCAGCCAACTTGATTTCGCTCGGCGCGATCGATTTCGGCATCATCGTGGATGCCACCCTGATCATGGTGGAGAGCATCTTCTTCCACTTGGCCCATGCAAAAACGCCGGGGTTGACCGTGCATCAGCAGATCGTCCGTGCCGCGCGCCAGGTGGGCCAGCCGGTCTTTTATTCGACGACGATCATCGTCGTGGCCTTCATCCCCTTGTTTACGATGACGGGGGTCCCGGGAAAGATTTTCGCGCCGATGTCGGTCACCTATGGGTTCGCCCTGCTGGGGGCGCTGCTCATGGCCTTCACGCTGGCTCCCGTGCTGTGCTCATTCCTGTTGACGGGACCGATCCGCGAAGAAGACACAATGCTCGTCAAACCGCTCCGGAGGATGTATCAACAGACTCTCCACTGGGCGCTTGATCACCGGCAAGTGGTCGTGGCGCTGGCGGCGGTCCTCCTCGTAGTCGCCCTCGTGGCGCTGCAATTCTTGGGCGGCGAGTTCATGCCGGCGCTTGAAGAGGGCAACCTGTGGGTGCGCGCGACCATGCCCGTGGATATTTCGTTCGACCAGGCGGCGCGGCTGGCCAGCGACATCCGGACCATGTTCCGCCAGACGCCGGAGGTGACGACGGTCGTGTCGCAACTCGGCCGGCCGGACGACGGGACCGATCCCACGAGTTTTTTCAACGCCGAATTTCTGGCGAACCTCAAACCCCAGCATGACTGGCGACACGGGGTCAGCAAAGACGATCTGGTCGAAGAAATCGAGGAGCGTCTGAAGACCATTCCAGGGATTATTTTCAATTTTTCACAAGTCATTCAGGACAACGTCGAAGAAGCGATGTCCGGCGTCAAAGGCGAGAACTCCATCAAGCTGTTCGGCGCCGACTTGAAAACCATGGAAACGCTCGGCGGCCAGATCGAGAAGCACATGCAGCAAATCCGCGGCGTCAAAGATCTGGGCGTCTTCCGGCTCCTGGGGCAGCCGAATCTCCTGATCAAGGTCGACCGGCAGGCGAGCGCCCGCTACGGGTTGAACGTCAACGACGTGAATGCGGTCGTGCAGGCCGCCGTCGGCGGCCAGGCGGTGACGCATGTCTTCGAAGGGGAACGGCTTTTCGATCTCGTCGTGAGGTTTTTGCCCGAATACCGCCAGGACGTCGAAGCGATCAGCAATATCCTGGTCAGTACTCCGGACGGCGCCAGAATTCCCCTCAAGCAGGTGGCGACAATCACGACGCAGACCGGCGCATTCATCATTTATCGGGAAAACAACGAACGCTACATTCCGATTAAGTTCAGCGTCCGGGACCGCGATCTGGAAAGCACGGTCGAGGAGGCGCAGGCGCTGCTCGCCAAGACCGTCATCTTGCCGGAGCGCTACCGCATGGAATGGGCCGGCCAGTACGATCAGCTCAAGGACGAGCAGAAACGCCTGGCCAAGATCGTGCCCTTGAGCCTCCTTCTCATTCTTCTCCTGCTGTACATTACCTTCGATTCGCTTAAAAATGCCCTGCTTGTTCTTTCCGCGGTGCCGTTCGCGCTGATCGGCGGCGTGATCGCGCTGGTCGCCACCCATACCAACTTCAGCATCTCGGCGGCGGTGGGAATTATTTCCACGCTCGGGGTGGCGATCCTGGGCGGTGTCCTGTTGATTTCACGTATCGAAGACGGCCGCCAGGCGGGATTGAACCTTCGCGAAGCCATTATGCAGGCCGCCGCCGTCCAGATGCGGCCGATTCTCATGGCGACAGTCGGCGCGGCTATCGGGCTGCTTCCTGCGGCCCTGGCGACCGGCATCGGCTCGCAGGCCCAGAAGCCTCTGGCCAGAGTGGTCGTCGGCGGCATGCTGACGGCGGCCTTCTTGATTCTGGTGGTGTTGCCGGTGTTATATGAAATGGTGCACAGACGGACTAGCCAGGAATTACGAACAAAGGATAACGGAGCATGAAATCCACTCTATGCATGACGATGAAATGTCCTCAGTCGCTGCTGGGCGCGGCTATGTGGATAGCATTCGGCGCTGCTTCCGCGGCCGCGCAGATCCCTTACGAGATGCCGCCTCAGTTCCAGGACGCCCCGCCGGCGGTCACGGTTCCGCCTAATACCAAGCCGCTCAGCCAGGAGGAGCTGCAACGCGCCGAAGCGTTGCTGCCCTTGCTCGAAGGCAAACAGGAATTCTGGGCGATGGGGGAGTTCGTGCACCTCGGCGAGTCCAGCGTGCCCGTGCTCGTCAAGGCTCTGAGCATGCAGGGGCCGCGCACCCGGTACAATGCCATTGAAACGCTCTCAATGCTGAATGCCGCGTCAGCGGTTCCGGCCCTGATCACGACGGCAAAGGACCCAAATGAGCTTCCGCGCATCCGAGAGCATGCGTTACGGGTCGCGATCCGTCTCGACGCATCAAAAACCCCGGAGGCGATCCAAGCGATGGCGAAGGACCAGAATTCGTCCATCCGCAAGTCGGCCGCGTTCGGTTCGCGCTACGTTCGCGACAAGGCGGTGGTCCCAATCCTGATCGGCATGATTGCCGACGACGAGCGCTTTGTGGCCATGTCCGCGGTGCAATCGCTCTGGATCCTCACCCTGCATGAGACCGAATTCCATGATTGGGACGCCTCGACCAAGGCCGAGCGCCAGGAGTGGATGTCGGAATGGACGGACTGGTGGAACGGCGAAAAAGAGACGTTTCAGATTCCCGAACCGCGTCGACGGTCGCCAAGAGCGCAAGGCTGACGGATGGCTTGCAGGCTGAAAAATCCATGTGTTATACGTGTGAGAAGACACAGTTGCTGACAGAACCTCTTCCCTAGGATCAACGAATGGCCGTGCTGACGATCGCAAAACTTGGCAATCCCGTCCTGCGCAAGCTGGCCGCTCCCGTGGACCCGCAGGAGATCAGAACGAAAGATTTTCAGCAACTTATCGACGACATGTTCGAGACCATGCTGGAAGAACCCGGCATCGGGTTGGCCGCGCCGCAGGTGTCGCGTTCTCTCCAGCTCGTGGTCATGGGGTGCGAGGGGGAAGGGGGATTTCCCGCGACCACGCTGATCAATCCCACGATCGTCTATTACGGTCCGCAGCAGGTTGAAAACTGGGAGGGCTGCTTGAGCGTGGATGGCTTCAGGGGAAAAGTCACCAGACCGGGAGTCGTGCGGGTCCAGGCGCTCGACCGTGACGGCAAGCCCGTCGATATCGAGGCAGACGGCCTGTATGCCGTCTGCATACAGCATGAGATGGACCATCTCATCGGGAAGGTGTTTCTGGATCGCATGACCGATCTGTCCACGCTCACCCAGCTGAGCGAATTCGACAAGTTCTGGCGGAAAGAGCCCACCCCCGTCATTTAGCGCGATCCCTTCGTCCATCACTGTGAAGACCTTACTCCGTGTCCTTCAATATCTTCGTCCTCATCGCTCGATGGTTGTCGGCACGTTCCTGTTCGCTGGCCTGACGACGACGTTCGAGCTCGTGCCGCCGTGGCTGATCAAGGTTCTCATCGACGACGTGATTCAGGCGGGGAGAACGCACCTGCTGTCGCTGGTCTTCGGGGGACTGTGCGCCGCCTACGTGCTTCGCAACCTGTGCGCCTCCTTCCGCATCAAGCTCAATAACAGTCTCGAGCAGCAGATCGTCCACGATCTGCATGTCCAGGTCTTCGCCGCCCTGCAACGCTTGTCCATCAGCTTTTTCGAGAACCGGCCGACGGGCGAAGTCATGTCGCGCGTCTTGAACGATACCGAACACATGCAACGCATTTTCGTCGACGGCCTTGAAGAGATCATTACGGCGGGATTGACCCTCATCGGCATCATGACCGTGCTCTTCTGGCTGAACTGGAAATTGGCGCTGCTGGCCCTGGTGCCAATCCCGTTGCTGATCATCGGCGCCATCGCGTTTACGAAGCGCATCCACAAATACTACCGGAAAATCCGCAAGAATTCGGCAGAATTGAATGCGCTCCTGCAAGATTCACTGGCCGGCATCAGAGAGACGATGGGCTTCAACCGGCAGGCGTATGAACAGGACCGGTTCGACGGCAAGAGCGATCTCTGCCGCCGGGATACGCTGAAAGCCATGTATCTGTGGTCATATTACTCGCCAGGCATGATGCTGGTCGGGAGTCTCGGCGGGGCGCTCGTCCTTTGGAACGGGGCCCAGGAAGTGCTGCGCCTGCATCTCTCGGTGGGCGAGTTGGTGATGTTCATGTCCTATCTGGCCTTGTTTTATGTGCCGATCAACCAGATCCACTCGGTGAATCACATGCTGCAGCATGCGTTGGCCGCCAGCGAGCGCGTCTTCGAGATCCTCGACATCGTGCCGGACGTCAAGGACGAGCCGGGGGTTACGGCGCCCGTTTCCCGCTTGACCGGGGAAATTGCCTTTGCCCATGTCCATTTTCATTACCGGCCCGAGGCGCCCATCCTCAACGACGTATCGCTCGTAGTGCGCGCCGGCGAGCGGGTGGCTCTCGTCGGGCCGAGCGGCGCAGGAAAAAGCACGACGCTCAAACTTGTGACGCGGTTTTATGACGTGACAGGCGGCGCCATCACCGCCGACGGCCATGATCTTCGAAGCATGCCCGTGTCATTTCTTCGCAGCCAGATCGGGTTGGTGCAACAGGAACCGTTTCTCTTCAACGGAACCGTCCGGGAAAACCTGTTGTACGGCAACCTCCGCGCAAGCCATGATGAAGTGGAAGCCGCGGCCAAGGCGGCGCGCGCCCACGATTTCATCGTCAACCTGCCGGAAGGATACGATACCTGGATTGGGGAGCGCGGGGTGAAGCTGTCCGTCGGCCAACGTCAGCGGGTGTCGATTGCCCGGGTGCTCCTGAAAGATCCGCCCATCGTCATGTTCGACGAGGCCACGTCAAATATCGACACCGAAACCGAAGTCAAGATCCGAGAAGCTTTGGACGAACTCACCAAGGGCAGGACGACGATCGTCATCGCCCATCGGCTCTCGACGGTACACGGGATGGACCGTATTATCGTGCTGGACCACGGTCGAATCGTCGAGGATGGTCCCCACGAGGTTCTGATGGCGAGAGACGGCATGTACGCCGCCCTCTATGGAGCCCAATTTCAGGTTTGAGCCGGCAGCATGGCGGGGTTTCTATGGTCTTGATCTATGAAAACGATCCCCTGGATAATGAGGATGCGCGCGGACGGTTTTACCACGTCTGCAGGGGCCGCATTGACCGGACTGAGATTCAGTTGCCGTCAGGCGAAAGCGTCTATGAGTGTCCGGTATGCGGGATTGATCTCGAGCCGGAAGATTTCTGGATCGCCAGACAGAAGGGATCGGTGTAGCGAGATGGCTGGAAGTACAGGCAGGAAAACCGTGGCCGTGATGCGGGGACTCATGATGCTATGCGACAGCTGCTACGACCAGGTCATGGCCGAGAAGCTGACCGACCACAAAAATTTCGTGCAGAATTACGAAGCGCTCTTCGACACCATCTGCCCTGGCTGCACTGACATCAACCGGCCGCTCGTTGATGATATGTTGGGGAGTTCGGAGTAAGGCGTACCGGATCAGGCAGGCTCGCCGTTATTTACACTCTTTTCCGTTGAAATACATGCAGGTCGATTCCCCGGATTTGACTTTCCAGGTCTTGATCAACGGCATCTGACCATTGCCGCGCATTTCCACGACAAAATCGACGAGGCCGGAGATCGGCAGCTTGTCCATGTGCGGCTGGGCGGCGTCGGGCACTTCGATGTAGAACACCGAGCCGAGCGTCGAAATCAGGACGCGTCTGTTGTCTTTGTCGACTTGAATGACGGGACTGTAAAAACTTTTATCCTCGGCATGCGCAGGGATGGTGAGAAGCAGCAGGAACAGGACCGGAAGCATCGTACGCAAGGACGGCATAACGATTACTCCTTCCCAAAAGGTCATAAGATAGCGTCATTATACGCACTGGCTAGAAAAGAAGGAAACTGCTATTTATCAACGGGGTCGAAGCCCTAGATGGTGCGCGTGAGGGCCGAAGAAACCGAACCGTGCTTGATCCAGTAGGCCCGCACGTCGGGATGTGCCTTGTCCATGAGTGAGATGAGCAGGTAGATGGGAAGGGTGAGATTGAGCCGGCTCCAATTCTCTTCCCACTCGTTGGCGATCTTGATGTCGGTCACGGAGGGGCGGGCCGGATCGTGCGGATGCGAATGGTACACGACTTGTAGCGTCAAACCCTGCTTTCTCATGTCCTTCACCGCCTGAAACATTTCCTGAGCATCCATGATGAAGGCGATCTCCGCCCGCTCCTCCGGAGAAAGACGGGAGAGGTGTGCGACCTTGGCGTCGTCGAACGAGGCGGCCTCCGCCGCGCCGTCGAGGCTGATCACGTTCTTGATCCGGTAGACGCGTGTGACCGTGTTGTCCGTGCCCGCCAGGAATCCGCAGCATTCGTAAGGATCCAGCTCGCGGGCGTGCGCGATAAGGTCGTCAAGAATGTGTTGGGGAATGCTGAGGTCGGCCACGTTAGATGGAGCAGGTGACCGTGTAATCGGTCGAAAGATCTTTGATCGTCGGCTTCGGGCCGCAGAGCGGGCAGGCCGGATCTTTCGGCCGGCTCACCTTTCGGAACTTCATCTCGAGCGCGTCGTAGATCAGCAGCTTGTCGGCCAGCGTTTCGCCGATGCCGAGGATCTCCTTGATGGCTTCCGAGGCTTGCAGTATGCCCATCGTGCCGGCCAGGACGCCAAGCACGCCGGCCTCCTGGCAATTGGGCACCAGCCCGGCCGGCGGCGGCTCGGGATATAAGCAGCGGTAGCAGGGAAAGCCCTGATGGGGCTTGATGGTCGTCAGTTGCCCCTCGAAACGGAACATGCTTGCGGAGACGAGCGTCTTCTTGGCGAAGAAACAGGCATCGTTGACCAGAAACCGGGTGCTGAAGTTGTCGGAGCCGTCGAGAATCACGTCATAGGGGCCGATGAGGGAAAGAATGTTCTCGGCGTCGACGAGTTGGTGATATGTCTCGACGGTGATCTCGGGATTTATGGCGTTCAATGTGCGTTTTCCCGACTCCACCTTCGGCTGTCCGACCGTCGCGGTCGTATGGAGGATCTGCCGCTGCAAATTGGACAAGTCGACGACGTCGCCGTCCACCAAACCGATCGTGCCGATGCCGGCCGCCGCCAGGTACAAACCTGCGGGCGATCCCAAACCGCCGGCGCCGATGAGAAGCACTTTGGCGTTGCCGAGTTTCAGCTGGCCCTTGCCCCCGACGTCCTGCAGAATGATGTGCCGGCTGTAACGCTCGATTTGTTGTTCCGTCAGTTCCATGCGTTATTCCACGACGTTCAATTCAATCGGATCGACGACGCAGCCCTTGTGGCGCAATCCCTGGATGGCTCGTTCGATTTCTGCCGTCTCGCCGGAGAGTTCCACGTCGACCCATCCGGTTGTCTCGCGGACGTCCGCCCGGCGCACGTTGGTGACGACGCTGTACTCGCGGCCGATTTGATAAATGATCGGTTCTTTCACCTTGTCTTCAGGAAACCGCACATGAAAGCGGAGGTGTGCTTGGTGTGTCATGACCGACCTCCTGCAATGGCGGGAACGATCGACACTTCATCGCCGGCTTTCAGCGACGTGTCCTTTCCCTTCAAAAATCGGATATCTTCTTCGTTGACGTAAATATTGACGAACCGCCGCAGTTCACCGCTGTCGTCGCAAAGTCGTGCTTTGATACCAGGATGCGCGGCGTTCAAGCTGTCGATCAAATCGACGATCGAGGCCGCCGCAATTTCCACCTCACCCTGACCTTTCGTCAACGGTCTCAACGGGGTCGGAATGCGAACTTTGATCATGCGTCACCGCCCCCGTTTTTGCCCATTTTAAACGTTTTCTCGAAGGCGACGAGGCTGGGCTGAATCCGGACCGGTCTGCCGACCGCGTCGACCACCGCTTCCTGAGTTTTCAATCCGTTGCCCGTGACATAGGCGACGGTGACGTCGCCCTTCTTAATCGTGCCGTTTTTGACGAGTTTCTGCAGGACGCCGATCGTCACGCCGCCGGCTGTCTCGGCAAAGATGCCTTCAGCCTGCGCCAACAGCTTGATCCCTTCCACCACTTCGTCGTCGGTCACCATGTCCATCGACCCCTGGCTTTCGGCGGTTGCTTTCAGGGCATAGTACCCGTCGGCCGGGTTGCCGATCGCCAGCGACTTCGCGATGGTCTTGGGTTTCACCGGCTTGAAGAAATCACGGCCTGCCTTAAAGGCGGTCGAAATGGGGGAGCAGCCTTCGGCTTGGGCGCCGTTGATTTTCGTGCGCACCTCGTTGATCAGGCCCACAGTCTTCATCTCGTGAAGGCCCTTCCAGATCTTCGTGAGCAGCGATCCCGATGCCATTGGAATGACTACCTGGTCTGGCGTACGCCAGCCCAGCTGCTCCACTGTTTCAAAAGCCAAGGTCTTGGACCCTTCGGCATAATAGGGACGCACGTTGATGTTGACGAACGCCCACCCATGCTCGGCCGCAATTTCACTGCACAGGCGGTTCACGTCGTCGTAGTTGCCTTCGACCTCGACGACGTTCGGTTTGTAAATCAGATTCCCGAGAACCTTGGCGGCCTCCAGATCGCCGGGAATGAACACATAACAGCGCATCCCGGCGGCGGCGGCGTGTGCGGCTACCGAATTGGCCAGGTTTCCCGTGGAAGCGCAGGCGACGGTCTCGAAGCCGAGTTCCCTGGCCCGGGTCAAGGCCACGGCGACGACGCGGTCTTTGAACGATAAGGTCGGATGGTTAACCGTGTCGTTCTTGATGTAGAGCTCATCGATCCCCAGATAGGCCCCCAGATTTTTCGCGCGGACCAAGGGCGTGAGACCGGCATGCGGACCAAGATAATTCGTGCCTTCGACGGGAAGCAGGTCGGCATACCGCCACATGCTCAGCGGACCGTCCTCGATCTTCTTCCGCGAAATCGTCTGCTTCACCTCAGCGTAGTTATATTTGACTTCGAGGGGGCCGAAGCACATTTCGCAGACGTGAATCGCCTTGGTCGGATATTCCTTCCCGCATTCCCTGCACACGAGCGCTTTCATCTTGGCCATCGTCGCACCATCCTGATTAGGAAACGGAGAAAATCATGTTATTTCTTACGGGCGGACGGCACAGCCCGCGTAGGGGTCACCGTCATCGAAGAGCTCGGTAATCGTCGGATGTTCGCCGCAGAGCGCGCATTCCGGATTGCGTTTGACCTTGATCTCCCTGAACTGGGTTTTCCGGGCGTCAAAATCCAACAGGCGATCGGTCAAAGGCCGGCCGATTCCCAGGACGAGCTTGAGCGCCTCTGTAGCTTGTATTGTGCCGATGATACCCGCGAGCACCCCTATGACTCCAGCCTCCTGGCAGGAGGCCACCAGCCCTGGCGGCGGCGGCGTCTTAAACACACAGCGATAGCAGGCGGATTTTCTGGGAATGATGGTCGTTACCCGTCCATCGAACCGCAGAATGCCTCCGTGAACCAGGGGCTTGTCGGCCAGGAAACAAGCATCGTTGATGAGAAATTTCGCTGTAAAATTATCGACGCCGTCGATGACGACGTCATAATCGGAAAACAGCTTCAGGGCATTGCCGGCCGTGAGCCGTTCCTCATACATGGACACCGACACATCGGGATTGAGCGCTTGGATTTTTTCTTTCCCGGACAACACCTTTGACCGCCCGACGTCGGGCGTGTGGTGGAGGACTTGCCTTTGAAGATTGGTCAGATCGACGACGTCGCTGTCGATCAAACCGATGCGACCCACTCCGGCAGCTGCAAGATACAACGCGGCAGGGGAGCCGAGGCCACCAGCGCCGACCAAAAGAATTTTGGC
>JBKPSD010000043.1:0-7940 GCA_046734935.1 Nitrospirota bacterium | reverse complement strand
GACGGCATGAACTTTGGGCACGACGTTTTCTCCGTCAACCGTGATCGTCGCCTCACGCGGGGCGCGTAACGCGACGTGGAGAACGGCTCGCTGTTCCGTCACGTTGAGCTTGTCGCCGCGGAACATCGCCTCGATGCCGTCTCGCAAGCCCGATTCTTCCGCCAACTGCACGAGCAGGCGGATCGTCTCGTCTGTCACCCGGTTTTTAGAGTAATCGAGAAACAGTCCTGCTGCTTCGGCGGTCATGCGCCCGCCACGCTGCGGATCGTCGGCAAACAGCGCACGAAGATGCAGCCCACGTACACTCTTATAGTGGGCCTGTAGCGCTTTCCATGCTTGCCGGCGGGGAAGCGGTGTCATCCGCTTGATCTTCGGACGCGCCCGGCGTGCTGTTGTCGTCATAACGCCTGTCCCTTTCCGCACATCACTCGTCGTGAACCATCTCCACGTGCCGCGTTTCATTCCACAGTCGTATCACCGGACGGGAACGATCATGTTCATAACCCAGCGCGCTCAAGCTCGCCGTGCTCAACATGAACAACTTGCAGTTCACAGAGGGCTCTAGTCCAAGCCAGCGGACGGCGAGCACCCGTAAAAAATGCCCGCTCGTAAACAGCAAGACGTCGCCGGGCGCCGCACGGGCGCGCCGGACGATGCGGTCCGCCCGTGCGCTGACTTGCAGAGGCGATTCACCGCCGGGGCAGCCGTCCCGGAACAGCTCCCAATCGGGACGCTCCGCACGTATCTCTACCGTCCGGCGTCCCTCGTACTGCCCGTAGTCCCACTCGACCAGGTCTTTATCGACTTCAGCGAACGGTTTGAAGCCGGCGAGTTCACAAGTTTTTGCCGCCCGTTGCAATGGACTGGTCAGCACCAAAGAAAACGTCAACCCCTGCAGCCGTTCGCCTAGTCGGCGGGCGGTGCGTTCGCCGCGCTCCGTCAACGGCAGATCGGTGAGTCCCGTATGCTGGCCCGAGATGGTCCAAGCGGTCTCACCATGCCTCGCCAGATAGACAATGGGAAGATCGACTCCCATGATTTGACTCGCGGCAATTCCGCGCCGATCACTGCACGGGACAGGGCTTCACGTTCCAGATACCGGCCGCATATTCGGCGATCGTGCGGTCGCTCGAAAATTTTCCGGAGCCCGCGATGTTCAAGATCGCCTTGCGCGCCCATCCCTTCGGATCGGCATAGAGATCGCACACTTCTCGATCGGCGTTCAAATACGACGTCAAATCCGCTAGATGCATATAATGATCGCCACCCGTCAGTAGTGCCTGCTCGACCGCTGCAAACGTACCCGGCTCATTCCGACTGAAATAATTTGAAAAGATCACGTCGAGTGCCACCCGCGTTTCTGGCTCGTGCTCATAATGCCAGCGCGGGTTGTACCATCCGCGGTTCTCTGCCACTTGCTCAGCCGTGAGACCAAAGAGGAAAAAGTTTTCCTCTCCCGCTTCCTCCGCCATCTCGATGGTGGCGCCGTCTCGCGTGCCCAGTGTCAGCGCGCCGTTCATCATGAACTTCATGTTGCTGGTACCGCTGGCCTCATAGCCGGCGGTCGAAATCTGATTGGAGACATCGGTGGCGGGAATCAGCCGTTCGGCAAGAGAGACACAGTATTCCGGCAGGAAAACGACTTTGATCTTTCCACGGGCGACGGGATCTCCATCGATCGTGCCGGCGAGATTATTCAGGAACTTGATGATGACCTTGGCCAAATGATAGGCCGGCGCGGCTTTGCCGGCAAAGAAGAACGTCCGCGGCGCCATGGTCTGTTTGGGGTTTTCCCGCAATCGATTGTAGAGCACCACGACGCGCAGCGCGTTCAAGAGCTGCCGTTTGTACTCGTGGATGCGCTTGACCTGACTGTCGAACATCCCGTCCGGATCGACCGTCTGGCCGCTTGTCGCCTTGAGCCACTGCGCAAATTGGGATTTCGCCATGCGCTTGGCCTTGAGAAAAGCGTCTTGAAACTGAACGTCGTCGGCCAATTTCTTGAGCTGACCGAGCTTGCTCAAGTCAGTGATCCAGCCGTCTCCAATGGCCTCCGTAATCGCACGGGAAAGCGCCGGATTGCACAGGAGTAGCCACCTCCGCGGCGTCACGCCGTTCGTCTTGTTGTTGAACCGTTCAGGATAGAGTTCGGCCAAATCCTTGACGGTCATGGTCCGAAGCAACTTGGAATGAATGGCGGCCACGCCATTGGTGCTGTGGGATCCGACGATGGCGAGATTGGCCATGCGCACCTTGCGCCTGGCCCCCTCCTCCACGAGGCTGACACGCGCGACGCGTTCCTCGTCTCCAGGATGATGGTGTCGCACCGCCTCGAGCAGGCGGCGGTTGATTTCCAGAATGATGTCCAGGTGACGCGGCAACATGGCCTCAAACCATTCCAGCGGCCATTTCTCCAGCGCTTCCGGCAACAGCGTGTGGTTCGTATAGGCCAGTGTCCGTTGCGTAATGTCCCAGGCTTGGGCCCAGCCCAGTTGAGCCTCATCGAGCAGAATCCGCATGAGTTCAGGAACAGCCATCGTCGGATGCGTGTCGTTGAGTTGGATGGCCACCTTCTCGGGAAGCGCATTCCAATCCGAGTTGTCGCGCCGGAAACGACGGATCAGATCGCCCAGCGAGCAGGCCACGAGAAAGTATTCCTGTAAGAACCGCAACCCCTGTCCCATGGAGGTTGAGTCGTCCGGATACAACACCCGGGTCAGCGATTCGGCTGTGAGCGTTTCTGCGAGGGCTCCGACGAAATCCCCTCGACTGAATTGCTGAAAATCAAAATAATCCGGGGTGCCGGCTGCCCAGAGGCGCAGGGTATTGATGGTTTTGCCGCCGTAGCCGACAACGGGCCGGTCAAAGGGGATGCCCAACAGAACAGAGGGCCGTCCAACGATGGGATGCAGGCTCCCACCGCGCACTTCAAAGGAGCAATTCAATTTCACCTCGACGGCTTCGTCGAGTCTCGCCACTTCCCAGGGATCTGGACGCCTAAGCCAATTATCCGGCTGCTCGCATTGCCAGCCGTCCTTGATGGTCTGCCTGAAGATGCCGTATTCGTAGCGCAGTCCATATCCCATGCCGGGGATTTCCATCGTTGCCATCGACTCGATGAAGCAGGCGGCCAATCTGCCGAGGCCGCCGTTGCCCAATCCCGCATCGGGCTCAACGTCGCTCACAGCCAATGGATCGAGACTCTTCCTCTTTGCCGCCTCTTCCGCGATTGGCTTGATCAAGGCGTTCGTAATGTTGTTCATCAGCGAACGGCCGAGCAGAAATTCCATCGACAGGTAATACACCCGCTTAGGGTTCTTGTCGGTATAAGTCTTTTCGGTGAGCAGCCACCGCTGGGAGATGACGTCGCGGACGGCATGGGCCGCCGCTTCGAACTGCTCACGAACGCTGGCCTTGCTGACGTCCACGACGTTGTCGAATGTCAGGTGCCGTTCGTAGAGTGCGTCATTGCTGCCGGAAAATTGAATCGGCCCGACGCCGTATTGATGTAGCAAGTCTTTAACCTGTTCCGGTGTCATATCTACCTCCCCCCAGTGAGGAGTGAATGTGCCTCTACATGTTGTCTGATTCCGTTGATGTTCTGGGCTTCGATTTCCCACTGCCTTGTCCCCATACCCAATTGGCGATCTCGGGCATGTCGTCCCCATACTTGGCAATGTATTGCTTGTGCTCGAGCAGTTTGTCCTGAATGGCCTGCTTCGCATAGGCTGCCCGGGATCCCAGTTGCGGCAAGCGGTCCACGACGTCGCCGACCAGATGGAACCGGTCGAGATCGTTCATCACCACCATGTCGAAGGGTGTACTGGTGGTGCCTTCCTCCTTGTAACCGCGCACGTGCAAATTTTTGTGATTCGTTCGTCGATACGTGAGCCGATGGATCAGCCAAGGGTAGCCATGGAACGCAAAGACGATTGGCTTGTCTTTGGTGAACAAGGCATCGAAATCGAAGTCCGAGAGTCCATGCGGATGCTCGGTTGGCGGCTGCAACTTCATCAAATTGACGACATTCACGACCCGAATCTTTAATGACGGGACGTGCTGTCGAATAATATCCACTGCCGCCAAAGTCTCGAGCGTGGGAACGTCCCCGCAGCAGGCCATGACGACGTCGGGATCTCCGCCCTTGTCGTTGCTCGCCCATTCCCAAATCCCGATGCCGGCTGCACAGTGTTTGACGGCCTGATCCATGGTCAGCCACTGGGGGGCCGGCTGTTTGCCGGCCACAATGACATTGACGTAGTTCCTGCTTCGCAGGCAATGATCGGTCACGGACAAGAGGGTGTTCGCATCCGGCGGGAGGTAGACGCGCACGACGTCGGCTTTCTTGTTGACCACATGATCGATGAAGCCCGGATCTTGGTGGCTGAATCCATTGTGATCCTGCCGCCACACATGTGAGCTCAATAAGTAATTGAGCGAAGCGATCGGCCTGCGCCAAGGAATTTCGTTGCACACCTTCAGCCACTTCGCATGCTGGTTGAACATCGAGTCGATAATGTGGATGAAGGCTTCATAGCAAGAGAAGAATCCGTGACGGCCCGTCAGGAGATAGCCTTCCAGCCAGCCCTGGCATTGGTGCTCGCTCAGCATCTCCATCACGCGGCCGTCCGGGGCCAGATGGTCGTCGTAGGGATAGATGTCCGCCATCCACGCGCGGTTGGTCACGTCCAGCACATCCTGCCAACGGTTGGAGTTGTTCTCGTCGGGGCTGAATAACCGAAAATTACGGGCGTCCATGTTCATCTTCATGGTGTCGCGCAGAAACTTTCCCATCTGTCTCGTGGATTCGGCCATCGTCGCGCCAGGCTTGTTCACTTGGACGGCATAGTCCTGAAAATCTGGCAGACGCAGATCCCTGAGCAGCAACCCTCCATTCGCATGGGGATTGGCGCTCATGCGCCGGTCCCCCTTCGGGGGGAGCTCCGTCAGCTCAGATTTCAGGCGACCGCCCTTATCGAACAACTCCTCGGGCTTGTAACTCTTCATCCATTTCTCGAGAATTTTGATGTGCTCCGGCTTTTCATGCATCTCTCCCATGGGCACTTGGTGACTCCGCCAGAAGTCCTCGGTTTTCTTCCCGTCGACCTCCTTCGGACAGGTCCATCCTTTCGGGGAACGGAGAATGATCATCGGCCAGAGAGGCCGCTTTTTGGCGCCGGTGCGTTTGGCTTCCGTCTTGATGCGATGGATATCTTCGATGACGCTATCGAGCGTGGCTGCCATCGTTTGATGCATCTTTTCCGGGTCGCTCCCTTCGACAAAGTGGGGCGTATAGCCGTATCCCCGGAAGAGCTGGTCTAACTCTTGATGGCTGATGCGGGCCAGCACGCACGGATTGGCGATCTTGTAGCCGTTCAAATGCAGGATCGGCAGCACGACGCCGTCAGTGAGGGGGTTGAGAAACTTGTTTGAATGCCAGGACGTCGCCAACGCTCCGGTTTCAGCCTCCCCGTCTCCGACGACACAGGATACGATCAAATCCGGGTTATCGTAGGCTGCGCCATAGGCATGCGACACCGCATAGCCCAATTCGCCGCCTTCATGAATGGATCCTGGCGTCTCCGGCGCCACGTGGCTCGGGATCCCTCCGGGAAAAGAAAATTGCTTGAACAACCGCTTCATTCCCTCTTCGTCCTCCGAGATGTTTGGGTACACCTCTGAGTACGTTCCCTCCATGTAGGCGTTTGCCACGATGCCCGGGCCCCCGTGACCTGGACCGATGATATAGATCATGTTTAGATCGCGCTGCTTGATGACCCGATTCAAGTGCGCATAGATAAAATTCAAACCCGGCGTCGTGCCCCAATGGCCGAGCAGCCGCGGCTTGACGTGCTCTTTCTTGAGCGGCGTTTTCAACAACGGATTGTCGTACAGATAGATCTGTCCGACGGAGAGGTAATTGGCCGCTCGCCAGTAGGCATCGATCAATTTCAGCTCTTTGTCTGACAAGGTGTTTCCCATGAGCCGCTCCTTCCCGGTCGCCCCGTGGTCAACGGATGGCGCCCGAACCAATGGTCACTCGTCGGCCCGCACGCAGCGAGCCGTCTCTTCTGCAATCCATGTTTCTTCATCAGCCGCCACGGCATATACCGCCGGCCTCGAGTCATCCGTGCTGATCTTTGCCGCCGAACCCGGCTTCATGGCCACGGCAGCGCGATTACGCTCGTGATCGAACCGAATTCCGCACCACTGCATGTTCCGGCAGATTCGCTTGCGAACCTCCGGAGAGTTTTCGCCTATTCCTCCGCCAAACACGATCGCATCCGCCCCTTCCAGGACGGCCATGTAGGCGCCGAGATATTTGCGCACCCGATAACAAAAGAGATCGATCGCAAACTCGGCCCGTGCATCCCCTTCCTGCTCGGCTGCGCGCAACAGCTCCCGCATGTCGTTCGATCGGCCCGATAGGCCAAGCAGCCCGGAGCGTTCATTGAGCCATCGTTCCACTTCTGACGCCTCCACTTTTTCACGTTCTGCGAGAAAAGCCACGAGAGAGGCATCGACATCGCCCGAGCGTGTCCCCATCACCAAGCCTTCCAAGGGCGTGAATCCCATTGAGGTCTCGACCGACCTTCCGTGTTTGATGGCGGCGACGGAGCAGCCGTTGCCGAGTTGGGCGGTAATGATGCGCACCTCTTTCAGAGATTGACCACTGCACATTGCATAGCCGTTGGCGAGCGACGCATGCGCAATTCCGTGAAATCCGTATCGGCGGATATGATGGCGGTCGGCAAGATCGGTTGGAATCGCATAGCGGCCGGCGACTTCTGGCATCGTTCGATGAAACGCGGTGTCGAAAACCGCCACCATGGGGATGGTTCCTCCCATCACCGCCTTTGCCCCGCGAATTCCGGCGAGGCAGGCAGGGTTGTGCAGCGGCGCCAACTCGGACAGCGCATCGATGCCCGCCTCCACGTGGTCTGTAATCAGCGTGGACTCCATGAATCGGTCTCCGCCATGCACGACACGATGACCGACGGCGTTGATGCTGCTCAGGGAATCGTCGAGCCCATCTAAGATGACCCGCATGGCCTCAGTGTGATCGCGAGCCTCGACCGCGGTCGTTGGACGGCTCTGCTGTTGACCAGCGATCTCCAAGATTGCCGCGCCTCCAATGCCCTTGACGGTCCCTGCCAGCAAGGCCGGTCGGATGACCAAAGTACCGTTGTCCTCTACGACGTCAGTGAGGCGAAACTTGATCGATGAGCTTCCGCTGTTGATCACGAGGATCCGCATCGTGGGGACTATCGCCATTCTTCCGGGGACTGTCCCCGTCCCGAAACTATATAGGGACAACCACCAGCCGTGCGGGAGCCAGTCCCTTAGGTGTTGGATGCATCGAAGATGCTCTGAATGTATTTATCAAGCATGGCATTGAACTCAGCATCGGATTGCTGTGCCGATAACCCTTCGACCAGCGCTCGCGAAAAACTCGCAATGAGGCCGTGGTTCCGGCGCAGACGGGTGTTGGCGTCTTCCCTTGTGTAACCGCCCGACAGCGCGACCACCCTCAAGACCTTGGGATGTCGGATCAAATCCACATAGAAGTCGTCTTGATCTGGAATCGTAAGCTTGAGCATCACCGACTGACCTGCGGGCAATGCGTCGAGTTCCTTCAAGACCGCCTCTTTGAGCAGGGCTTCGGCCTTCGCCTTCTCCGGACAGCGAATGTCGACTTCCGGCTCGATGATCGGCACGAGGCCGGCGGCGATGATTTGACCCGCCACGTCGAACTGCTGTTTCACAACGCTCTTGATGCCCGCTCCGTTGGCCGCTTTGATGACTGAGCGCATCTTGGTACCGAACATGCCTTTCCTATTGGCTTTGTCGAGGAGCCGCGGAAGATCGGGCATGGACTTCATCAACTGGACGCCGTCTTTTTCACCTTCAAGGCCCTTATCGACTTTGATGAATGGAAC